>CALKVB010000282.1 GCA_937996605.1 uncultured Oxalobacteraceae bacterium
GCCGGGGGTCGCGGGTTCGAGCCCCGTCCGCTCCGCCAACATCTAAAAGGCGAACATACGTTCGCCTTTTTTCTTATTACGAAACGCAATTTGTGAATTGGTCGGTGGAACATGTTTGATTATATTCGTACACATCAGCGCATCATGCAGTTTGTGCTCTTGCTGATTATTTTCCCGTCATTCGTGGTCGGTGGTGTGATTGGTTTTTCGAGCTTTAATGCGAAGCAAAGTGAAGTCGCCAAAGTTGGATCTGAAGCGATTCCGATGGAGGAGTTTAATCAGGCCTTACGAAATCAACTCGATCGTATGAAGCAGGCTTATGGTCCAGAATTTGATTCGCAATTACTCAATACTCCCGAAATGCGCAAAGGTATTTTGGATGATTTGATTTCTCGTAAAGTGATCAGTATTGAAACGCGTAAGAGTAATCTTGCGGTGACCGATGAAACACTGCAGAAAAATATTCTAGAAATACCAGGTTTGAAAAAAGCAGATGACACTTTTGATAAAGATCGTTACAAGAGTTTGTTGGCGATGCAAGGATTGACGCCTGCTGCATATGAAGCGAGCCTGCGTCAGGATTTGGCGACGCAACAATTGGTTAATGCAATTCAGAATTCAGCAATAACACCGAAAACTATAGCAGAGCGCATCGCTTTGATTTCTGAGCAGGAGCGCGATGTGCAATCCTTGTCGTTCAAGGCTAAAGACTTCGCGGCTGAAGTGAAGATTACTGATGCGATGTTGAAGGCTTTTTATGACAAAAATAGTGCGCAATTTGAAGTGCCTGAGTCGATTAATGCTGAATATGTGGTATTGAGTGCGGATGCCTTGTCTGAACAAATCGCCGTTAGCGACGCAGAAGTGGCGGCACACTATGAGCAAAATAAGAAAAGCTATACGACAGAGGAACAACGTCGTGCCAGTCACATTTTATTGAACCTGAAAAAAGATGCTAGCGATGCGGAGAAGAAGGCAGTGCAGGCAAAAGCCGAAGCCTTGTTAGCACAAGCACGTAAAGCCCCGGACCAGTTCGCGAAGTTGGCGAAGGAAAACTCTCAAGATCCAGGTTCTGCAGCGCAGGGGGGGGATCTTGGTTTCTTTGGTCGTGGTGCGATGGTAAAGGCATTTGATGAAGTAGTGTTCAAATTGAAAGAAAATGAGATTAGTGCTTTAGTCCAAACTGAGTATGGTATTCACATTATTCAATTGACTGCGGTGAAACCTGCAGCGATCAAGCCTTTGGATGAGGTTAAAGGACAATTGACTGCAGATATTAAAAAACAGAAAGCTGCGAAAGCTTTTGCTGAAGCTGCGGAAGCATTCACTAACTTGGTTGAGCAATCTGATAATTTGCAAGTAGTGGCAGATAAGTTGAAGTTAAAGCTAGAAAAAGTCAATAACTTGGGGCGTCAAACAAATCCAGCCTTGCCGCCAACTTCGGTGACAAATAATCCCAAGTTTTTGAAGGCTATTTACTCTGATGAGTCTTTGAAGAAGAAACATAATATTGATCCGACTGAGGTTGCGACTAGCACCTTGGTGTCGGCCCGCGTGTTAGATTACAAACCAAAGAGCAAACGTGCATTCGAGGAAGTGAAGGCCGGCATTCAAGTACAGTTAATTCAACAAGAGTCTCTGGCCTTAGCAAAAAAAGCGAGTGATGCAAAGATTGCGGTACTTAAACTTGCAGATTCAAATGCTGGCTTTTCTGAGCTAAAAACGATTTCCCGTGCTAAGAGAGGTGATATCGCACCAGAGGCATTCGCTGCAGTGATGAAGGCCGATACGCAGAAATTGCCGGCTTTTGTTGCGGTTGAGGCACCAGGAGTAGGCTACGAAGTTTATCGCATTGCGAAAGTGAATCCAGGTACGCCAGATTTGGTTCGCCGTAATAATGAGGTGAAACAGTTAGAGAATGCGATTGCACAACAGGAAGTATTTAGTTATATCGAAGCATTGAAACAACGTGCGAAAGTTGTTGTGAATCAGTCGATATTAAACAGTAAGGCATCGGCGGATGCGCCACTTCAATGATTAAAATTTATTGTTAGTTCGTTGATGCAAATTGGAAAAGACAGCTCTCGTAGCTGTCTTTTTTTTTGCTGAATCAGTTGTTTTTTTGCCGATATCGAGAGCGCTTTGGATAAATCTCTCTAAACTCGTAAAAGTTGCTTTGCAATAAATGTAGTCTTTGATTTGTATCAATGTGAGTATTAACAACGGTTGTTATCCTGCATCTGTATCTTTTTTAACCGAGTGAGATCATGACAATAAACAATGAAAACACCTACAACTATCGAGTTGTTCGCCAATTTTCTGTCATGGCCGTAGTTTGGGGTGTGGTCGGCATGCTAGTTGGCGTGTTGATTGCTGCTCAGCTAGCCTGGCCTGAACTGATTAGTGGTATTCCCTGGCTAAGTTATGGACGTTTGCGTCCTTTACATACGAATGCAGTTATTTTTGCGTTTGGTGGTTGTGCGCTGTTTGCAACCTCATTTTATGTGGTGCAACGTACTACGAATGCACGTTTATTCGGTGGTCCATTGATCGACTTCGTATTTTGGGGTTGGCAGCTAGTTATCGTTGCTGCCGCGATTAGTTTGCCACTCGGTTTTACGCAAGGCAAAGAATACGCTGAATTGGAGTGGCCAATCGATATTTTGATTGCTTTGGTGTGGGTGGCTTATGCAGTTGTGTTTTTTGGCACGATTGTGAAACGCAAAGTCGATCATATTTATGTCGCGAATTGGTTCTTCGGTGCTTTCATCGTCGCGGTGGCAGTGCTGCATATTGTCAATAGTGCCGCGATGCCTGTTAGCTTCATGAAGTCGTATTCTGCATATTCTGGCGTGCAAGATGCGATGGTTCAGTGGTGGTACGGCCATAATGCGGTTGGTTTCTTCTTGACTGCTGGCTTCTTGGGCATGATGTATTACTTCGTACCAAAACAAATCGGTCGCCCCGTCTATTCATATCGTTTATCCATCGTTCACTTTTGGGCGTTGATTTTCACTTATATGTGGGCGGGCCCTCACCATTTGCACTACACAGCTTTGCCTGATTGGGCGCAATCTTTGGGTATGTTGTTCTCCTTGATTTTGTTGGCTCCGTCATGGGGTGGTATGGTCAACGGTATCATGACGTTGTCAGGTGCGTGGAGCAAACTTCGCTCTGATCCTATCTTGCGTTTCTTGATTGTCTCTTTGTCCTTCTACGGTATGTCTACGTTTGAAGGTCCAATGATGGCAATTAAAACAGTGAATGCCTTATCTCACTATACGGACTGGACTGTAGGTCACGTTCACTCTGGTGCTTTGGGTTGGGTGGGTTTCATTTCTATCGGTAGTTTGTATTACTTGATTCCACGTTTATTTGGTCAAACAGAGATGTATAGCAAACGTTTGATCGAAATGCACTTCTGGATCGCGACGATTGGTATCGTCTTGTATATCGCTGCTATGTGGATCGCTGGTGTGATGCAAGGTTTGATGTGGCGCGCTGTGAACGAAGATGGTACTTTGACTTACACCTTCGTTGAATCTGTGAAAGCAACTTATCCATACTATGTGATTCGTTTGAGCGGTGGATTGTTGTACCTAAGCGGCATGTTGTTGATGGTGTACAACGTGGCGAAGACGATCATGATGGCTAAGCCTGCGAACGATGCGATTCCTGCATTGCCAGCACACGCTTAATTGAATACGCCATTAGGAGAAAAAGAATGCGTAAATTTACTCACGATCTGATCGAAAGAAATATCGGTCTCATGTTGGTGTTGGTGATCTTGACTATTAGTGTTGGTGGTTTAGTTGAGATCGTTCCATTGTTCTTCCAGAAGTCAACGACGCAAGCAGTACAGGGTGTAAAGCCTTATTCCGCTTTGCAGTTAGCGGGACGAGACGTGTATCTGCGTGAAGGCTGCTATGGCTGCCACTCTCAGATGATTCGCCCATTCCGTGCTGAAACAGAACGTTATGGACACTATTCTGTAGCAGGTGAATCTGTTTATGACCACCCATTCCAATGGGGTAGTAAGCGTACAGGTCCGGATTTGGCGCGTGTTGGTGGTCGTTATAGCGACACGTGGCACCGTGACCATTTGATGGATCCACGTTCTGTTGTACCTGAATCAAACATGCCATCGTATTCATGGCTGGCTAAGGCAAATGTTGATGCTCAAGGTATTGCGCCAAGAATGCGTGCGATGCGTACTCTCGGTGTGCCATACACCGACGAGGAGATCAACGGCTCTGCCGCCGAAGTGGCAGGCAAAACGGAAATGGATGCACTCATCGCTTATTTACAAGTGTTGGGTACAGCGATCAAGAACAAGAACTAGGTCTTTTTTGAAAGGAACTTAGTATGAACTTTACTATCGTCAGTAGTGTGATGACCTTGATCAGTATGATCGTGTTCATCGGCATCCTGTACTGGGCTTTTAGTTCTAACAATAAAGCCCGTTTCGAAGAATTGGCGAAGTTGCCACAAGATGAAGAGAATGGAAAATAGCCATGGCAGATTTTATTAGCGAATGGTGGGGCACAGCGATCGCTGTGGTGACAGCGATCAGTATTGTCGTATGTGGAATACTGTTGTGGTCCCAATCAAAAGTAAAAGTGAAAATTGGAACTGATGGCAAGCCATTGCCAGCAGAAACTACGGGTCACGTCTGGGATGAAACCTTGATGGAACAAAATAATCCATTACCTAAATGGTGGATGTGGTTGTTCTACTTGACCTTGATTTATAGCGTTGGCTACTTGGTGGTCTATCCTGGTTTCGGCTCCTATCAAGGTAAGTTTGGTTGGTCACAAACTGGTGCGTATGAGAAGGAAATGAAAGATGGTGAGGCGCAATATGGCCCGTTATTTAACAAGTATCTGAATATGGATGTTGCACAAGTGGCGAAGGATCCGCAGGCGCACGAAATTGGCCAACGCCTGTTCCTGAATACCTGTGCACAATGCCACGGCTCTGATGCACAAGGCGGCAAGGGCTACCCTAATCTCACTGACAGTGATTGGTTGTATGGCGGTGATCCGCAAACGATCAAAACCACAATTATGGAAGGTCGTCATGGTCAAATGCCTCCGATGGGCGCAGCCTTGGGTTCGGATGACGATGTACGCAATGTTGCCAACTATGTGTTAAGTTTGTCCGGTGCTGCGCATGATCCAATCAAAGCAGCCTTAGGTAAATCGAAGTTTGGCGTTTGTGCGGCGTGTCATGGTGCAGACGGTAAAGGTAATCAAGCTTTGGGTTCGCCTAACTTGACTGACAAAGTTTGGTTGTACGGTGGCGGTATTGATACCATTATGGAAACCATCAATAAAGGTCGTGCAAATCAAATGCCTGCGCACAAAGCTTTGTTGTCCGATGCTAAAGTACATTTGTTGACGGCCTATGTTTGGGGTCTGTCCAACAGCGGTAATAGTGTTGTTTCTGCTGCTGATGCTGGCGCTTTGAAACAGATTGAGGGCGCAACAGAAAACGCAGCGGCATCGAAGTAATTCCTCGTTTGGCACCGCAAGGTGCCAATAGAAAGGCTGTACCAAGGTTAAGTTTATGAAGAAAATACCGATTATTCCTGTTGCAATTGAAGAAGCAGAATTAGCTTTGTTTGAAGAGCGGAAGAAAATATATCCGCGTACGCAGAAAGGTTGGTTCCAGTCATGGCGCTGGGTATTGGTGTTTTTTACGCAGTTACTTTTCTATGGTGCAGCCTGGTTGAATTGGAATGATCGCCAGGCGATTTTATTTGACCTGGTGAATCGGAAGTTTTACATCTTTGGTCTTGTTTTATGGCCGCAAGATTTCATTTATTTGGCAGTGCTTTTGGTCATTTCAGCGCTGTCGTTATTTCTGTTTACGGCCATCGCGGGACGTTTGTTCTGCGGTTACGCCTGTCCCCAAACCGTCTACACAGAAATCTTTCTTTGGATAGAGGCAAAGGTGGAAGGCGATCGCGGCGCCCGCATGAAGTTGGATGAAAGCTCCATGTCTGCCCGTAAATTGCGCTTAAAATCAATTAAGCACGGCGCATGGATTGCGATTGCGTTATGGACCGGTTTTACTTTCGTCGGCTACTTTACGCCGATTCGGAGTTTAGCTGTCGAGGTACTTGATTTCAGTTTGGGACCTTGGGAAACCTTCTGGCTTTTATTTTATGCTTTCGCGACCTACGGAAATGCTGGGTTTATGCGTGAGCAGGTTTGCAAATACATGTGTCCATACGCACGCTTCCAAAGTGCGATGTTCGATAAAGACACGTTGATCGTTACTTACGACACTGAACGTGGCGAGCCACGCGGTTCTCGTAATAAGAAAGTCGATTACAAAGAGAAAGGGCTTGGCTCCTGCGTTGATTGCGGGATTTGTGTGCAAGTCTGTCCAACCGGTATTGATATTCGTAATGGCTTGCAATACGAGTGTATTGCTTGCGGAGCTTGTATCGATGGCTGTGACCAAGTAATGGATAAAATGGGGTATGAGCGCGGACTCATACGCTACACAACAGAACATGCGCTTAAACGCAAAATGGACAAGGAAGCGATGTGGAAACGTGTGTTCCGTTTGAGAACGCTTGTTTACACGGGCATTTTATGTCTCATTATTTTAGTGGCGGCAGTTTCTTTGGCATACCGTGTACCGCTTAAAGTGGACGTGTTACGTGATCGTGCTATGCCAAAAATTACAGAAACCGGCGGTGTTGAAAACGTCTATCGCCTGCAGATCATGAACACCCAAGAATCAGATCGTGAGTTTGTCATTTCTGTCAAAGGCTTGAATGGTGCCGAGATCGTTAATGCAAACAGTGTGGCAATTCCTTCTGCAAGTTCCAAAGCTTTCCCCGTTCGGGTGAGAGTACCTGCAGGCTCTGCAAGCACAGGATCAAACCGGATCAAATTTACGATTACCGATAAAGAGCAAGCCAAAGTTACGGTGACTGAAAAAGCCGTGTTCATTGTACCTAGATAAGTGGAATTTTTATGAATTCAGGAATCCTCACGCAACCAGTTAAGAAAGATGCTTGGTATAAAGAGCCTTGGTTGTTATTAGTTGTTGGCGGCCCTTTAATCGTCGTTTGTGCGAGTCTATTTACGGGTTTCTTGGCGATGCGCGGAGCTGATCAGGTTGTTGCGAAGGATTACTATAAACAAGGCTTAATGATTAACACGAATTTGCAACGTGATGCGAAAGCACGCGAGCTACACTTGGCTGCGAAGATGCAGTTAAATGCACAAACGCAAAGGATACAATTGGAATTGCAATCACGTGCTGATCTTCCTGAAACGGTGCAGCTAAGTATTGCCACCAGCGGAGCTATCAATGGTTCTGTGGAAGAAGTTGTACGCCGCATCCCTCTAAAATTGATTGGTGCCGGTAAGTATCAAGCAGACTTGAGTGATGCCATGAAAGGCAAAAATGCGCTCGATACAACAACAGTGAAATTGTTGCATGTCAAACTTGAGACAAATGAGTGGCGTTTGACAGGCGACTGGTATGATCCATTGCAAAGAAATTTGGTTTTATCTGTGGCAAACTAAAAGCACGTAATCCTCGGGTGAGTGCTTCGACAGATAGTTAGTACAAAAGAGGAGACAGGTTTGGAAAATCGCATTAAAGCAGAAGAAAGATTTTCGCTTGGCATGAAACTCATGGTCGTATTATGGCCGGGTTTCTTGATGGCATGTGTAGCGACGGGTATTTTCTTTAGTTTGGTTGATCCTATGGAATTGATCATTCTCGACGAGAAGGTACAAGTTCACATGTTGGGCGCATATACCATTGGTTTTTTGGTGTTTTGGGCGCTAGGTTGCCTTTCCAGTTGGATTACGACTTTTCTATTACAAAAAATACGGTAATCAAATGGATACTAAAGTTGCGATGCGTAGTGATAATTTAGAAATTTCAGAAGAGTTGATTCGACGTTTTGATTCACTCGGACCACGTTATACATCCTACCCAACTGCGGATCGTTTTCATGCGGGTTTTAACGCGCTATCCTACATTCGTTATCTAGAACAGCGTAGTCAAAACCCTGACCGTCCACCCTTATCCTTATATATCCACATTCCGTTTTGTGCATCATTGTGCTATTACTGTGCTTGCAATAAAGTGATTACCAAAGATCGCAGTAAGTCTGCGATCTATCTTTCTTATGTAGAAAAAGAGCTGCAACTTGTTAAGCAGTATTTAACGGCGCCAGAGATCGTTTCTCAATTACACTTGGGCGGCGGGACGCCAACCTTCTTGAGTGAAGATGAAATGCGGCAGTTGATGGCGATGTTGCGCTCACATTTTACTTTTTCTGAAGATGCCGAAATCTCAATTGAGATCGACCCGCGCACAGTCACCACCGAATATTTGAAGCTGCTGGCAGAGTTGGGTTTTAATCGGACGAGTCTAGGTGTGCAAGATTTCGATGAGCAGGTGCAAATTGCAGTTCATCGTATTCAGCCATTTGAAATGGTTGAAAAATGTATCAAAGAGAGCAGGGCGGCGGGGTTTCAATCGATTAATTTCGATTTGATTTATGGTTTGCCTAAGCAAGATCTGACGAGTTTTTCTAGGACCCTAGATCAAGTAATCGAGTTGTCGCCAGCACGTATCGCCTTGTACAACTATGCGCATTTACCTACCCGTTTTAAGCCGCAGCGTCGTATCAACGAGATCGATTTGCCTTCCGCCGAACAGCGTCTACAGATTTTTCTTATGTCGATTCGTCGTCTGCTCGATGCTGGCTATGTGTATATTGGGCTCGATCATTTTGCTAAACCAGATGATAGCTTGGCGCTGGCAGTAAAAGACAAAAGCTTGCATCGGAATTTTCAAGGCTACACCACTCGTGCCGACTGTGATTTGGTTGCATTAGGTTTGTCTTCTATCGGTAAGATAGGTGCGTCATATAGCCAAAATTTTCGCACTTTGGATGAATACTATGCCGCATTGGATAAAGGTGTTCTTCCGGTTGAGAAGGGCTTTGATTTGAGTGCTGATGACTTGATGCGCCGCGAAATTATTATGGATGTGATGTGTAGCAGTACGCTTGATATGCCTGAAATAGAGGCAAAACATCAGATCAACTTCAGAGAATATTTCGCATCAGAGTTAGATCGACTCCAGCCATATACCGCAGAAGAGTTAATCAGTATTGATGATAACTCAGTGCAAGTAAATTCTAAAGGACGTATGTTCGTGCGCGCCTTCAGTATGGTATTCGATCAATATTTATCGAAGCAAACTGAAGCAAAATACTCGAAGTTGATTTGAGAGTAACGCGCTTTCATGCTCACTTGGCCTATGCTTGTCGCGGTGATTTCTGCAGGCTTGATTGGCGGGTTTCATTGCGTCGGCATGTGTGGCGGAATTTCCTACCTTTTAGCGAAATTACGCACGCTGTCAACAACACAAACGGCACA
>CALKVB010000283.1 GCA_937996605.1 uncultured Oxalobacteraceae bacterium
GGCAATGGCACCTGCCGTACCAGCGACCAACTCCTTGCCATATACGGTCTACTACGGCAGCTTGCATAGCCAAACAAATCATAGCGATGGCGGCGGAAATCTGAGCTCCTGTACTGGTGCACAGAATCCACAATCGGCAGCCTTTGGGCCAACTGATGCTTACCAATATGCATTGAACCGCGGCCTCGATTTCTTAATGACTTCAGAGCACAACCATATGTATGACGGTTCTGACGCTACCAATGCCAGCGCAAACCCTGTCACGGCGAAGAATCTCTACCAATCTGGCTTAACTGCAGCGGCAAGTTTCAACTCTAGCCACCCTAATTTCTTAGGCATCTACGGTATGGAATGGGGCGTCATCAACAACGGCGGTCACATGAATATCTTCAATGCCAATGAATTATTGGGTTGGGAATATAACAGCAGCAATCAATTGATCGCTGATACCTTGACCACCAAAGGTGACTACGCCGCGCTCTACACCTTGATGCGTCAACGCGGTTGGATAGGGCAATTCAACCACCCAGCAACAAGCGGTCAATTCCAAGTCAATGCCGTACCTCTGGCCTACACTGCTGATGGTGATCAAGCCATGGTGGCGTGCGAAGTGTTAAACACATCCGCCTTTTCCACCAACACCACAGAAACAGAAACTGGTCGCAGTAGCTATGAATCTGCGTGTAATAAGGCACTAGAAGCGGGCTATCACGTCGCCTTCACGACCAACCAAGATAATCACTGTGCTAACTGGGGCGCTTCTTACACTAATCGTAACGGCGTTTTAATTCCCAGCGGCTTACCCCTGAACAATGCTAATTTCATCGCTGCTTTGAAAGCGCGCCGCGTGTTTGCCACCATGGATAAAAATTCGCAATTGGTGCTGACTGCGAACGGCCATATGATGGGCGAGCGTTTTAGCAACTCTGGCGCATTAACTCTCACCACCAATTTCGCCAATAGCGCTGGTCGCACTGTCAGCACGGTACAAATTTTCGAAGGTGTACCAGGTCGTAATGGCACGGTCACTCAGTTGAGCAACACAGCTGTCACCACCATTACTCCTGCATCTGGCGAACACTTCTACTACGCAAAAGTTACGCAAGATGACGGTAATATTTTGTGGTCGGCTCCAATCTGGGTTAGCGAAGGCACAAGTGCGGGCGATACCACAGCACCGACCGTAACAGCGACTGAATCTGGAACTAGCGGCACCATCAGCTTGAATGCGACAGCAAGCGATAACGTGGGCGTTAGCAAAGTCGAATTCTATGTCGATAGCGTCTTGAAAGGCACAGTAACTGCAGCGCCTTACAGCTTAGCAATCAATTCGACCACGCTAGCAAATGGCACGCACAGCTATGTCGCGAAAGCTTACGATGCCGCGAATAATGTTGGTAGTTCCAGCGCTGTTAGCTTTAGCATCAACAATCCTGTTGCCGACACCACTGCGCCAACGGTCAGTGCTAGTGAAAGTGGCACCAGTGGCACCATCACCCTGAGTGCGACCGCGAGCGATAATGTTGGTGTCAGCAAAGTCGAGTTATATGTTGATGGCAGTTTGAAATCAACGTTGACCAGCGCCCCTTACAGCACGACTTTGAATTCCACGACCTTGAGCAACGGTAGCCATACTTTGGTAGCGAAAGCCTATGATGCTGCCAATAATATCGGCACCTCATCGAGCGTGACGTTCAGCATCAATAACACGGTATCGAAACAATTGATTTTGAATGGTGGTTTCGAAAGCGGTGCAACGTCTTGGACCGCGACCAGTGGCGTAATCACCAATGACGCTACACAAGCATCGCGCGCCGGCACTTACAAAGCTTGGCTCAATGGTTATGGTGCAGCGCATGTCGATAGTTTGTATCAACAAATCGCGATTCCAAGCACCAGCACTTCGACCACGCTGAACTTCTGGTTGAAAGTCGTTTCCGACGAAACCACGACCACTCAAGCCTATGACACACTGGCCGTCCAAATTCGTAATAGCAGTGGCACCGTATTGAGCACACTGGCTACCTACTCGAACTTGAACAAAGGTACCAGCTACATCAGCAAGTCATTCGACTTAAGTGCATACAAAGGTCAAACGATTCGTATCTATTTCTTGGGTACGGAAGGTTCCGTTACTGCCACATCATTCTTGATCGATGACGTGAGTGTAGTGACGCAATAAGTCAAATCCTTAGATCTGAGCTGAGAAGCAAAAAATCTCGCTGTAGAGTACATCTACAGCGAGATTTTTTTCATCGGGACACCGTCAATGTGCATTAGGTTGGTACCACAAAGATGCATCATCCAACGGCGTTTCTTTGGGTAGTAAATGATTTTTCATTTCAATTACGCGTCGATGTTTAAGATCGAGTTGCTCAATCGCCCGCGCGTTGTACTTCCAAAAAATCGCATCAAAACTACCATCTTTTAACATTTTACGAATACCGGTCTCTAACCTTTGATGGATTCGTGGCTGAGTCTTTGATACGAACAAGTAGTCAGGCCAAGGGTAGTGGATTAACAAACTCTTTTCGATAACGAGCTTACTACCTTCTTGTGGCGCTCTAGCTAAAGATTTCGCTGCTTCGTTAATTCCTAAGGGTAAAAAATCAAAGCGTCCGTAGCTAAGCATACGAAATAAATTGCTGTACCTCGCTTCGGCTACAGCAATGCCGTTCGCCTGATAAAGACGACCGTCGTCCCAACCAACGCCCTGCCCTACCACCATTTTACGCAGATCAGCTAAACCCTGAACCCGCTGCAAGGTCTCTTGTTTCTCTTCTTGGATCAAAGCGACACGATAACCGAGTAAACCCTTACGTAAAGGCACCCGAATCGGTAACATCAGTTTCTCTTTTTCAACGGTCGTTGGGGTCCAAATCACGGTCAATTCGCCGGTACCGAGACTAGCTCTGGCTCGCTTGCCATTCATAAAAACTTTTGAGGGTACCAACTCATAAGGACCAAACTGATCCACCGTTTTATCGAGCGCTGTTTTGAGAATTTCCTTGATATCTGCATAGCGCTCTTCGTCTTTATCCTCGTCAGCAGGATAAATAACCCGCATCACTTTTGATTGCAATTGTTGCGCAAATAAGGGCGAACTCTGGCCTAACCAAACGACGGTCAGCATAGTGAGCAATACACCGTGAATACTTTTTGCGAACATGTAATAAAGAGCCTAGTTTGTTCCGACAACACCCCTCCTCTCATTGTGCGCCTACAAAACCTTCATCACAAAATAAAACGGCACTCCATCCCAACTGGGATTCGCGTACCGTCAAAAAAACGACAATTTCTTGATTTTGTTATATCAAACTTCAGCGATGGAATTGGCCATCACTATGTTGGCTAAGGGCGTTGACTTATTTTTTACATCGCGTACAGCACCTAATTCCACATCAAACCCTTGTACCAATTGACCAAAGCAGTATGCCGGTGCCACATCGATGGCATTGTGTTCAAAGTTAAAACCCAACACCGCCATATTTAAACGATTCACTTGAAACCAATTCTGGTTTAACAGCGCATGCTGATGTTCGTGGAAAATAGCGCGATACAAAGTTAGTGATTCAGCGAAGCAGCCGAACACGCTATTGGGTGCGAGATTCAACATATCCGAAGAAATTTTCCCCATCACGAAACTCAAATTGGGTGACCACGCATTACCCGCATCTTGACGTACCACCACGTGCTCACATCTGGCGTAGGTTGCCGCATCTAAATTCGCGGGTTCGGCCACATCCACCACCAATAATTTCTTATTCGTTCGACGTAAATGTTCGATTGCTTCGACGGTCAACTTCGCTCCTGGGCTATGAGTGCAGGCAAACACCGCATCAACTTTACCAATATGTGCGACATTGCTATGCAGTTCAATTGGGAAGTTGGAGGAAAATTCATTCAACAAGGTTGGGTTGGTCCCAAAACCGACCACCTCATATCCTTCAGCCAGCAAAAATTTGGTAACTTCGGTTCCCAAAATGCCATAGGGTCCAATCACCAACACTCTGCTTTTTTTACTGAGTTTAGCTTTGTGTAAAGCGGCGGCGATGTCTTGGCACAGAAGCAAAGCAGTACCGTTATCACCTATCGTAAACAAAAGATGCGGGAACATGGCTTTCAATTCCGCGCCATCACGACCAAACAATCGTTTAGTCGAGGCCGCCAGTAAAACGACTTTGGCGCCACGTTTATCCGCCCATTTCACTGCGTTGATGAATTGTTGTTTAGCCATTTGGCGCCCTGACTTGGTGAGCAACTCTTCTGCTGTCACATAGATACCGCGTACCCGTCCCGCTACGCCATTCAAGTAAATGCGTGCACCAGAAGAATGTCCTTCTCGTGGCGGTCTATTGCCCCAAAATAAATGACGTTCTTGCTCGTCGCGCACATTAGTAATAATCACGACGTCGACGGTGGCACGACCGGTCAAAAATCGCCAATGACTACGCCAATCAAGAATCGCCAAGCTGGCACGCCACAAGCTCACTAAAATCGCTGCAAACATATTTCACTCCCATCACTGAATGTTTCAATGATGAGCAGTGTAAAGATCCGTAGGCGGCAAGCACATACGGAAAACACCGTATTCGATTCAAGTGATCGGAACACGAAGACAAAAAGCACTGCCTTTGCCGGGCTCGGAGAGAATATTCAATTTATATCCGCATTGCTGACAAAGGCTATTCACAATGTACAGACCTAATCCAAAACCCTCACTCGCTTGCTTCGCCTCATCGCCACGCATAAAGGCTTGCATTAAGCGTTCACGGACATCGGGCGCGATACCTGGTCCGGTGTCCCAAATTTGGAACTCCAAGGCCCCAGGGCGGCGACGAACACCCACCACGACCCTACCGCGCGCCGTATAACGAATCGCATTTGATACTAGATTGCTCAAGATGCGATATAGCAGCACCGAAGAGCCTTGCAGTTGCTGATCACATGCATGAATCGAGAGTCGCAAACCTTTTTGCTGAGCTGCGCCTTCAAATTCACGTAATAACTGCTGCAGAAGATCATGCACCGCAAAGGAATGATGCAAATCGACTGGTTCATCGCGGGTTTGCGAAATCAATTCTTTCAGCAAGCCTTGTGCATAGGTGAGGGTATTTTCAACATGCTCAGCGATCGCCTTGTTCTCCGGTTTCTGCCCGATGGCTGCCAAGGCAAAACGCAAAGAGGCCAGCGGTTGCGCGATATCGTGACTGGCCGCGGCTAATTGCAGTTGTTGCTGCTTGGCTTTCTCTAAGGCCTGCAGCTTACTTTGCTCTGCCTGCAAGAGTTGCTCAGTCTCAGCCATGCGACGAAGTCGAAGTTCCGCTTGATGTTCGTTGAATAGGCGAATTTGATTCCATACCGCAGCGGCAAAGAAAATCGCTTCCAACACATAACCAATTTTAGGATAACTCAGGAAGCTAATTTGCGGAAAAGGGTTGCCTAAGGTGATACTCAACACCAGCATGACGACGACAAATAAAACTTGGAAGGACGTACCAATCAAATAAAAACGTGCAGCTGGAATTTGTAAACGTAGCGCTTGTATTGCAGCGGTTAGGGCGAGAAAGCCGTACATCAAGGCCACCGGCATCGCGACTTGATCAACGCCTATCAGTATTTGAAAAAACAAGACAATGATATGTAACCAGAAGGCCGCGATATGCCATAAATACAGCTTAAGCATCCGAGTTCGCATTTGCAAAAAGCGGATTGCGAACAGGATGTGCCATAAGCTCATGATCAAGGCCAAGATGCCAGGCATCTTCATATTCATGGCTGGGCTATCAGACCATATATATTGGAAGCCGTAGCCCTCAAACTGCGAGAGCAAAGCCAAATTCGACAACACCAAACCTGCATAAATACGGTAGTTAGAATTGTGGACAGAACGAAAAACCAGCACCAACAGCGGCACCACCACAATCAAAAATCCAAAGATCGCGCCATTCCATAAATGCGATATTGCATCATGTTCTAAGAATGCCTTTTCCTCATACATCTGCATCTGCAAAGGGGTTTTGCCGTGCGTATAAAAATGCACCACCACCTCAAATGCTTGTGGCTGTGGCTCAACAGCCACCATGAGACGTCGATGGCGCATAGGCCGATCACTAAACAACGAGCCTTCGTTCAATTGCAACAAAGGCTGAGCGCGATGCCCTCGAACCAGAAACACTTCTATCCAATACGCATCTGGAATGCCCAAATCAATCAGTGTTTTCTTGCTACTGGCAGCAAGTTTCGCGCTCACCCATTGACCTTCGCTGACCTGATGCGTGGAGGGCAAAGCTAGCAGTGAGGCTTGGGCCGGACTTAAACTGTCGCTACAACTGTACAGAGAGGCTTTGGTATCATCTGCTTGCAAACCACAAGTCAAGGTCGGACCTTGCGCCTGACTTAAGCTGTGATAAAAAAGCAAGAAGAATAACAACAGTATCCGCATAGAACGTAATGGCAAAGACACGCCTTTGCCCGTTTGAGATTTATAATCGATCCGCCTATTTTATCATTCACCCGCTCAGGAAAATTCGTGTCTCACACTGTTGTTCATGCTACCGTTCACACCGCTATTCGAGTTGCCATTGCGGATGATCACGCGATTTTTAGGCAAGGTTTACAATTGTTGTTGCAGAGTCAAACTGGCTATCAAGTCGTGGCAGAAATCGCTAGCCTTGATCAAGTACTTCCAACATTGCAAACACAAGCAGTCGATCTCTTGATCCTTGATTACCATATGCCAGGCGGGGAATCGAGCGCGGTGCTCGCCTATTGCAAACAACGTTATCCAGAGTTAAAAATTATTGCTCTCACCGGTGCGAACTCTGGTGTCATCTTCAAACAATTACGCGATGCGAAAGCCGATGCAGTGCTGCAGAAAGAAGGATCAGCCGAAGCGTTGTTGAGTTGCCTTCAGCAAGTCATGGCAGGTCAGCATCAGAAAACGCTATTGAGTGAGGAAGTGCAAGCACAGATTGCCGCCAGCGAGACCGATTTAACACCAAGCGAATTACAAATCTTAGCCTTGATTTACCAAGGCCATGCGACCAATGATATCGCTGAACAGTTGAGCTTGTCTGCGAAGACTGTCGACAAACATCGTGAGAATCTGATGCGCAAGCTAGAAGTGAACAATGTGGTGCAACTGATCCACAAAGTTCAACTTCTCAAGCTTTATTAGTAAAGGATTTAGGCACTGCTCAATGCACAGCTTAATGGCTAGTGACCGGTCTTTGCATAGGCGCAAGTTTAGCAACTAATTGATTGGCAACTGAACTTGGCACATTGTTTTTTTCCATCGCCATTTGTAAGTCTTCAGCCAAGGCATTGAAGTGGGCGTTACGCACGCCCATACCATCATGCGCTTCGTACATATCGCGACCTTTATATTGGCAAGGCCCCCCCGTTAATTCACAAAATTGGTCGACCAACATCGCCTTCAATTTCGTTTGATCTGTCTTTTCGAAGAAGCGATTGATGCGTGTATCAGCCATTACTAAAGGCATGAAGTCATCAACAATTTTTGTCAACCCGGCTTTTCCGCCGAGTTCATTGAACAGGGCATCTTTACCATCGGCTGCGAAAGCAGTATTGAAGCAAGCAATGCTGCTGATGAGCATAAAGCTAAGCGCGAATAAATTTCTTTTTAGGAGTTTCATGTTCTTTCTTTCTACGTCAATTCAGTAAAGGTTAAGTTTGGTACAACTAACGCGGTTTAAAAACCGGTTTGTACAGAGAGGTACCAACCACGTTGATTCTTAGGATTAAAAATCGTAATGTCGCCGAGTGTGGCGTAAGCCGCTGTAATCGATAAATTTTTGGTGGGGAAGTAAGCAAGGAAAGCGTCGTAGTAATCTTTCTCGTTATCGACACCCAGATTACGCGGCTTCATTCGATATTCAGCACCCACTACCCATTTTCGATTGAGCAAGTAAGCAATCGATCCTTCGAGCTGGGCTTGATATTTATCTTTCTGATCACCGCCGAAACCTAGCAAACCCATTTGATTCGCTTTAGTCAATCGTAGAGTGCCGTTCACCAACAAACTCTGGTCTAAATAAATCTTGGTTGCAGAAGCGTAAAAATCGGTACCAGTATCGTCTTTCGCTCCCAATTGCTTGACGCTAGTGATCTTCAAGGCACCAAGGCCACCAATACGGCTATCACGTTTATACATTGCGCCAACCGCAATTTGTGGCATCCAACCAGCTTGGTCATAGACAGCTTCGCCCGCCACACGTACTTTAAGGCCGAAGATATCTTGCTGTAGATTGAGCAAATTCAGTGGCGCCAGACTTCCAGTGAACTCTTGCTTCGCGATTGAAAATTCCACCATATCGGCAATACCAATGGCCACGCCATAGGTCTTCAATTGATAATCTTGGGTTTTGACCTGAGTATAGTGAGCGTTCGCACCATAACTATCGTTAGTGCCATAACCAGTGATCAAGGCCCATGGTGTCAAACCACCACCACCTGCGCCCTCAACTTGACTGACACCGCCTGTGGCTAATAACTTACCCATATCCGGTTTCATACTATCTTGGGCAAAAGCCGACGGTGCTGCGACTGCACTCATACCCAGTGCAGCGAGGCTGAGACAGCGAGAAATTGCGCTTAACTTCATTCTTATTCTCCTTGTTGAATAAATGAACCAATCAAACTCAATACGTGTTGCCTGATAAAACGATACAAGCAATAACGACAAGAGGTGGGGACCAACGCCCTCACAGTCTTTTACGTAGAGAAGGTCTGATCGGATTCAACAAATCCAAAAAAATTTGAAATCTTTTTAGATCGAACAAAAATGACAACAAAAATAAAGATCCCCGCGACGCGGTGGCAAGTTAGGGGTAGCTAAATGCCACTGTCGCTTAACTCAATTACTCCGTTCTTCAATTACTTTTTTATACCTGCAGCCAAACACCTTTAAAGAGGATAGGACCACTCGGCTTTTCCGGATTCCCCGAGCCACCTTTTGGCTCGAGTGAGATAGCCAAGATGTTGGTTGCCTCTGGCACTAAGAAGTCAGGCAAGGCCAATTCGACCTCTCCATTGGCAGCGATCAAACCCAATGAACGGATCTTGCCGTCTTTCGCAATTGACCACAATTCCAAGCTTTGATTGGCAGCGATGGCTTGTGCTTGCACCATACGCACGGTCATCTTACGCTTGGCTCGATTACCCGAAATCAGCACTTGAGTTTGGGCTTTTTCATCCGATAGGGTTGCGACATAGGTGGGGCTAGTTGGCAAACTCTGTTCAGCGCGTTGGCCCAACAATACCGATACCAACACCAAGGCCGCCGTAGTCGATACCAAACCAAGACCGCGCCAGAAACTTAAATCCTGCCGTAATTGGCGCCAGTATTCCCAGCGATCATTCTTCTTCAGCAAACC
>CALKVB010000284.1 GCA_937996605.1 uncultured Oxalobacteraceae bacterium
TCTGACGGTGCTCGGCCATCTCTTCTGCTTTTTTCTTACCCATCGCACGACGCAATAAGTCAGCGCCACCGAGTGAGTAGCCACCGACTACCTGTGCCATCTGCATAACCTGTTCCTGATACACCATGATGCCGTAGGTTTCCGACAAAATACCTTCGGTACGTGGATCAGGGTAATCAAACTTCTCACCATGCTTACGCTTACAGAAATCGGGAATCAAATCCATAGGGCCAGGACGATACAAAGCCACCAGCGCGATAATGTCTTCGAAGCGATCAGGGCGAGCATCTTTCAACATGCCTTGCATGCCGCGACTTTCCAGCTGAAAGACTGCGACTGTTTTCGCCTTGGTCAATAACTCGTACGATGCGCGATCGTCTAGCGGCAACTTCGACAAATCAAAGTCTTTCATCGCAGGATCGAGCATCTTGATATAACGCACGGCACGATCCAAAATCGTCAAGGTCGTCAAACCCAAAAAGTCGAACTTCACCAAACCAACGGCTTCAACGTCATCTTTATCGTATTGCGACACCACACCCGAATCACCGCCTTGGGTATAGAGTGGACAAAAATCGGTAAGCTTGCCAGGCGCGATCAACACACCACCCGCATGCATACCGATGTTACGGGTAATACCCTCCACCTGCTGCGCCAAATCGAGCAAGGTTTTGACCTCTTCCTCATTTTCCTGACGCTCCGCTAGCAAAGGCTCTTCCACAATTGCTTCGGCGATGGTTACTTGTTTGCCGGGTTTAAATGGAATTAATTTAGAAACGCCATCGCAAAACATGTAACCGAAATCGAGTACACGTCCAACGTCACGAATCGCCCCTTTGGCCGCCATAGTACCGAAGGTCGCAATCTGCGACACCGCATCTTTACCGTAACGGTCTTTCACGTATTGAATCACGCGATCACGACCTTCTTGGCAGAAGTCGATATCGAAGTCGGGCATGGAGACGCGTTCAGGATTCAAGAAACGTTCGAACAGTAAGTTGTACTGGAGTGGATCAAGATCGGTAATCAGCAATGAATATGCAACCAAAGAACCCGCACCTGAACCACGGCCCGGTCCAACTGGTACGCCATTGTTTTTCGCCCATTGAATAAAGTCAGCAACGATCAAGAAGTAGCCAGGGAAACCCATCTTGATGATGGTATCTGTTTCGAATTTCAAACGCGCTTCATAGCGTTCGCGATTCTTCGCTAACTTTTCTGGATCGGGAAACAAATTCGCCAAACGGAATTCCAAACCCTTCTTCGCTTCATGCACTAAGAAGTCGTTCAAGCTCATGCCATCTGGCGTAGGGAAATCCGGCAGCTTCGGTTTGCCAAGCTCTAACTTCAAATTGCACCGTTTGGCGATTTCGACTGAATTGGTCAATGCACCCGGCAAATCTTTAAAGAGCTCAACCATTTCCTCGCGAGACTTGAAGCATTGCTGATCATTAAACTTACGCACACGACGACCATTTGCCAACATCTCGCCTTCTGCGATACAAGTACGCGCTTCATGTGCAGTAAAGTCTTCTTTACTCAAGAACTGAATTGGGTGTGTTGCCACCACTGGCAAACCCAAACGATGTGCCAACTTTACCGCCTGCTTCACATGGTTGTCCATATTCGGTTGTCCAGCGCGTTGGATCTCGATATAGAAGTGACCAGGGAAGATACTGACCCAGCGTTGAGCACAACGTTCAGCAAGTTCCAGATTGCCGTTATCGATGGCGATTCCAATGTCACCAAAATGGGCGCCAGACAGGGCGATCAAACCTTGCTCCGTGTCGCTTTCAAAGAGCTCTTGTAACCATTCGAAACGAATCTCTGCGCGACCGCGATGCTGGTTTTCTAACC
>CALKVB010000285.1 GCA_937996605.1 uncultured Oxalobacteraceae bacterium
GCTTGCTTTTGACGATATCAACGCGATCTTGGTGGGTTCTTTGCCAGCGCTCATTTAGCTCGCCTTGCAAATCGAGCTTCCCGATGTCGGGAATATTATTCATGCCATCCAAAAGTGTATTAATTCTTTCATCATCAACCGACCACATGCCTGCCGCCAAACTGGGAAGATAATTGTTTTCGATTTCCGTAAAATGGTGATTGAGTTCTTTGAGTGAGTATTGATAGCTCACGTAAGTCTGTAAAGCAGTAATGAATAGCGCGACTACGACTGAGCATAGCAAAACTAGCCACACGAATTTGTGACCTAGGCTTTGGTAAGTTGCCCCTTGTTTTGGCGTGTTTGGCGATGATGTCATGTTTAAAAACCCGCTTGTACTGAAAACCACAAATGTGCTTGGTCTAGAGGCGTTTCATCGGGTAAATTGGGATTACTTAATTTTATGATCTGCCTTTGCGCTAATTTTGCTTTGTTGATGATTTCACCAAAGTGCTGGTGAAAGAGCTTGCGCATACTTCCATCTTGAATCGCTTTGAGAAGGCCCTTTTCGATTGCAGCCGCCAACTCAGGTTTACTTTTGGACACAAAAAAATAAAGTGGCGCAGGGTAGTTTAGTACCCATTTCGGTGCCACGCTAAAGCTTTTATCTGAATGTTGTTGTATCTCTTCGTCGATTTCAGTGATTGAACGTGGAAAATAAATGATGCGGTGGCGCTGTAGCATCTCAAATAGTCCTTGATAGCTTGAACTTGGGCTTACCTTAAAGTGATTGGCAAGTAAGACAGGATAGTCAGGCCAATCGTGGCCTTGCCCAGAGCGCAAATTTTTCAGTTGTTCAACAGAGTGAATTTGGTCAAAAAACTGGGTATCGGATTGGTTAATCAGCAGTAGGCGCCATCCGAGGAGGCCACGGTCAATCGGAATTCGAATCGGCAGAAGATTTTTTTCGCGTTCACGGTCAGTGAATGTCCAAACAACATCAAGTTCTTTATTGAGTTGAACGTGTCTAAGCGTTCGCCACTGTGGCATGTTGTGTTTGCTTGGAGTCGCTTCGTATGGCTTGCCTGATTTTTCAAGTGCGAGGCGTAATAAAGCAATCGGATAGTGACCACGTTTGTCGGTTGCCATCGAGGCAGCCCAAGCATAAATAACTGCTTCTTTTGAGTTGTGATTGTCTGTGGTTGTAGGGCTTAATGTTTTGGCTCGCGCAGAGCAATGTGTCGCAGGCAAATAAAGTGTCGCGACTATTGCTAGGACGCCGATGTAGGAGTTGCGATAGAACTGTTTTGTCATAAACGTAGAAGCAGTTTGCTCGCTCGATGTGGCTTTATGTTTTGAGATCGCGACAATCTGACCGATATGCTGGGCGGTCCCCTTAATCTTCGTGAGGATTAAATCACACTTTTACTTAATGTCAAATACCATTTACGTTCATTGAACCAAATTTACAAAAGCAAAATAGCAAAAACTCACAAAACCCGCACTCCAAGAAATAACCTCTTCGTGGCACTAGAGATGGGTGTCATTGGTTTTCTCAAGGAGAGTGAATTTCACCTCGTAGGCCACACTTCCTAGTGCTGGATGTCGATTTGAAGATTGATACAGAAAGTTTCATCTTGACTATTTGCGGCCTTTGAGAACAACGAGGCGTCGCTCTTTCCATTTCACCCCAAACTCAACCCACTTCGCCACTTTGTTGTTTCACACCAAGGTCGATCTCATTATCATCCTCATCTGGTAAGACTATTCTAATATTGAGCTGAGGCTGGTGTAGCGCGGGGACGCGATGAAAGGGACGTGATAATGAATGCTTTAGTGCAGAACCGTAGTGACTTCTTGGATCGCATACGTGTGTTGTTGACAGCGTTGGTGATTCTTCATCATACCGCCATCATGTATGGCGCAGATGGCGGTTGGTATTTAAGATATAAGGCCAGTGGCGTTGCATCGGCTTTGCCTTTGACTTTGTTCTGCGCGATCAATCAATCTTTTTTTATGGGCATGTTTTTCTTGCTGGCGGGTTACTTTAGTACGCGATCCTTAGCGCACAAAGGCGCGTGGCAATTTATCCTTGATCGGCTCTTGCGTTTAGGCTTACCGACCTTGTTCTTCGGATTCATTCTCGGCCCACTCACCATTGCATTGGCTGAGGCCGGCCCTGATCAATCGTGGCGTGCACTGTGGTGGTACCTCGTGACGCACCTGAGCTTTAATATCGGTCCTTTATGGTTTGCATATGCTCTGTTGATTTTCTCAGTGATTTTTGTCGCATTGCGTTCCTTGTTTCCGAATTTTTCTTGGCGTGTGTCTGGCGCTGTCTTACAACATCGCTGGATAGCGCTGTTCGCCGTGGTTTGGGGTCTAGCCGCATTTATCTTGAGACTATGGGTGCCAACAGGGCAGGATGTGTTCATGTTACAGCTAGGTTATTTTGCGTCTTACTTGCTTTTGTTTTTCTTCGGATGTGCCGCAGCGCAAGAGCGTGTGCTTGAAAAGATTGAAAAGGCTGTGGCCTTACCTTGGGGCTGTATCAGTTTGCTGACTATCCCTAGCCTTTTTATTTACGCGATTTTAGCGGGCGCATTGCGCGGTGTACCCTTTCATACGAACGGTGGGTGGTCAATGCCAGCATTTGCTTATGCCATGTGGGAACCCTTCGTCGCCTGCGGCATTATGCTGTTGTTGCTGTGGCGCTTTCGCGTGGCATCGCATGTGAGTTCGGCATGGAGGGCCGTTGCGCCATTGTGCTACGCCGCGTTTATCATTCATGCGCCAGTCGTCGTGGCCTTCGGCGTCGTCCTAAAACCTTTGCAACAAGAACTCGGTGCGAGCTCCTTGCTGATGTTTGGTATCACTGGATTGGCGAGTGTGCTGTTGAGTTTTGCCTTGGCCGCCGTGGCCTTGAAACTGCCAATTTTGAAGCGGATACTGTAGCTTGATCTGTAGTCGGTCGATTTGTTTTGCATGCGTTGACGACGATGCGATGGCGAGACACGCAAGTGAGTTGCATTTCAAAGCTCAAATTTTGAGTTCATCTTAGTGCAGCCCTCATCATTGCTAGTATGGGGGCGATGCCTCTTTTAGTCACGAATGATTCAAGTGGCCTGCCAATAACGCTGCACCCACTGCTCATGTGTCGGCATGGAAGCGCTCGCATGTAGCAACATATCTCGCATGCCATCGACCTGTTCGAATAATTTGTGCTCTGGCATTTCATCGACGATAGGGTGGTAGGCTTGTGGCATGATGCCTTGGCCTAACATGACTTGTACCCAGCTTGGCAAAGCAAAGAAATCTTCGCCGTTGCGGAAATAGCGACCATCGGTGCGAAAGAGCTTAATCGTTTCGCGCAAGCTGTCGGGTATCTCCATGGTTCGACAGTAGTTCCAAAACGGGCTGTCGTTGCGTTGGGTGGCGTGGTAATGCAAGATTAAGAAGTCACGCACACGTTCATATTCAAACGCGGTTTCGGCGTTGTAGCGTTGGCGCAGCACTGGGTCTATCGCCTGATGTGGAAATAAGCTCAGCAAACGCGTAATGCCGGTTTGTGCGAGATAGATACTGGTCGATTCTAAAGGTTCGAGAAAGCCGCCGGCCAAGCCGATGGCCACGACATTCTTATTCCAAAATTGTTTGCGCATACCAGTGGTAAAACGGAGTAAGCGTGGTTCTGCCAAAGCTTTGCCATCGAGGTTTGCTAGTAAGGTCGCACAGGCCTCGTCGTCGCTGAGGTATTGACTTGAATAGACATAGCCATTGCCGACCCGGTGTTGCAGAGGAATGCGCCATTGCCAGCCGGCGGCTTGCGCTGTGGCACGGGTGTAAGGTGTAAGTGGTGTCACGCTTTCACTCGCGACAGCTTGGGCGCGATCACATGGTAGCCAATGACTCCAATCGTGGTAACCAGTCTTCAGGGTCTGCTCGATCAAGAGGCCGTGAAAACCTGAACAATCGATAAAGAGGTCGCCCTCAACCAGTTTGCCATTGTCTAACACCAGTGATGCTATCCAAGCATCGCAGTCGTCCTTCCCTTGCTTGGCGTGCTGTTTGACTTCGATGACCCTACCTTCGATGCGCTGTACGCCACGACTCTCCGCTACCTCACGTAAGAAACGCGCGTAAAGTGTGGCGTCGAAGTGATAGGCGTAGGCGATATCGGCAAACGGAGAGTCTGGCGCGGCTTTGTGGTCACGTGGTACAAATTTATGGCGTGCTGCCATCACGGTTTGGGGTGAATAGTCGCCTATCGGTGCAGCGCGACCCGCCAAAAATAGTTTTAACCAAAATTGGTGAAAGGGCAGTGGTCCGATGGAGCGACCGATGGCACCGAAGCCGTGAATATAGCTATCGCCGAGCTTACCCCAGTCCTTGAATTGAATACCAAGTTTCGCAGTCGCTTGCGTGCGGCGGATAAATTCGATTTCATCAATACCTAGCCACTGACCATTGAATTGGCGTATGTGCGGCACGCTGGCTTCACCTACGCCAACAATTCCGATTTCTTCGGACTCCACCAAACGAATACAGCTGCCTTTGCCGAGGTAAGTAGCCAGTGTCGCGGCTGCCATCCAGCCAGCACTGCCGCCGCCAACGATAGTGATATTCTTGATACGCTGATTCATAGTTGGTTCCGATGTTTTCTGTTGCAGTCTTGCGCTGTGCCAGCTTGTGTTAATCGCTTTGTGGCTCCGCACTAGCAGGAGAGGTCTGGGCTTGGGGGCAGTTTGTGTTGTGGCAGTGTTTCGGCGCGGCCGCCATCGTGCTACTAGACGCGCTTCCTGTGGGGGGATATTGAAAACACTGTTGAGCAAAACGACGCTGCTTCCAAACCTCTCCTGTTAATGTTGAAGACTGGACTAAGTTGCTTATGTCAAAAAATCCGACAACAGCAGCACTTCCTAATGGCTGAAGTGCTGCTGTCATCTTGCGTAAGACTTGTCGATTAAGACTTGTCGCTTAAAATTTATAATTCAAGCCTGCATAGGCAACACGACCGGCGTAACCGCTAGAGTAGAAACGGTCCTTGGTATCGTTGCCCAAATGCGAACGTGATTCAGCTTTGTTCAGGTTGAGTACCGCGAAGGTCAAACTGAGTTGTGGGCTGAGGTTGTACGCTGCATTCAAATCTAACTGGCTATACGGATCTTGATACACATTGAGCCCGTTGACTAAGCCACCCACCACTTCGCCTCGACGATTATAAGAAGCACGCAGTAAGTATTGATCGTTACTATAAAACACGGTCAAGTTGGCTTGATTGCGGGCGCTGCCGACCAAAGGCGATTTACCGATGACCTTACCGTTGGCCAAAGCGATCGCTGCTTGATTGGTTTGGTTATAGGTGTAGTTGGCTTGTACTCCGATGCCGGAATTCCAGGTGTGTTGTGCATACAGTTCTACACCTTGCGATACTGCATCGCGGCCACCGGCTGTGGTTGAGTAGTTCTGTACCGTAACCGCATTGCCGCCCACATTCAAAGGCACAGTGAGTACTACAGGAACCGAGAAGTTGCTGACGTTCTTGCGGAACAAGCCCGCACCGAGGATAGAGCCACGTTGCACATACCATTCCACGCCAAGGTCGAACTGTGTTGCCTTATACGGCTCCAGCGACTTGTTACTTCCTTCGCCAAACCAACCTTGTTGATCACCGCCACCGATCAAGCGACGATCATTGACATATTCTTGGCTGTAATAGGACAAGTTGCCAGGAGAAGCGATATCACCATAACTAGGTCTCGCCACCACTTTAGAGGCCGCGGCGCGTAGCAATACAGTGTTAGTCAAATCATAGGCGAGATTAATGCTAGGTAACACATCGGTATAGCTGCGATCTAAAGAGCTCACGACAAACGATGAGGTGTGCGCAGTGCTATCCGGTAAGGTGGTGAAGCCACTAACGCAACCGGATCCAGCAGGCGCACCCAGCGCAGGTAGGCCGCCCGCGCGGCAGGGGGCTGGGCTGCCATTGCTGCCATTGTAGAAGTAGTCGTTGTAGTAATCGACTTGGTCGGTGGAATCGGCGTGCTGCTTGGTTTTGACAAAACGAATGCCAACATTGCCCCTTAAATGCGTGGTCTTGATATTCGCTTGCAAATATGCCGAGTTAATTTTTTCGCTGACGTTATAAACAAAATTGTCTTCATTGCGGGTACGCATCTGACCATAGGTTTGATTCAAATGATCAATGTATGCGCCGTAATTAATTGCAGGGAAAGCGCTAGCAGTGAAACCGCCTGGGAGATTGCCTAACGAGCTAGGGTAGAGATAATTTGCTTGGAATTTGTTGGCGCTTGCATCACATCCTGTTTGATAGCGATTGTCGTAGTTGCTGGCGTCTGTTCCTTTGCAAGCCCAGTAGTTATTGCCAGTGCTACGATGGGTTCCGCCATCACGTGCTTTGGCACCAAACTGCAAGGATTCGAGCCAATCGCTATCGGCTTGCCAAGTAAAATCAGCTTGTGCATATTTTTGCTCGGTGCTGTTCTTAGTCCATGACGAAGAAGTCGAACCTAAGTCAATTTCAGCAATACCTTTTTGCAGATTCGCCATCAGTTCTGGCGAAAATGCCATGCTTGGTGTGCCGACTGTACTCCACGAACTCGCGTAGTTACCCAAGGTCCAGCTACCATTAGCATTTTGTAGGCGCGGTTTAATCGGCATGGTGAATTGCATCTCCGGTCCACCGTTAGCCCAAGTATGACCGAACTTGAAATTGGCATCCAAGGATGCGCCATGCCATTCGGCTTCAAAG
>CALKVB010000286.1 GCA_937996605.1 uncultured Oxalobacteraceae bacterium
GCAGCAGCTAAGCCAGCAGCAAAACCAGCAGCTAAGAAAGCAGCAGCTAAGCCAGTAGCGAAGAAAGCAGCAGCTAAGCCAGCAGCAAAACCAGCAGCTAAGAAAGCAGCAGCTAAGCCAGCCGTTAAAAAAGCAGCAGCAAAACCAGTAGCGAAAAAAGCAGCAGCAAAACCAGCAGCTAAGAAAGCAGCAGCTAAGCCAGCAGCGAAAAAAGCAGCAGCTAAGCCAGCAGCGAAGAAAGCAGCAGCTAAGCCAGCAGCAAAACCAGCAGCTAAAAAAGCAGCAGCTAAGCCAGCTGCGAAAAAAGCAGCAGCAAAACCAGCAGCTAAGCCAGCAGCTAAGCCAGCAGCAAAAAAAGCGGCGGCTAAGCCAGCCGCAAAAAAGGCCGCAGCTAAACCAGCAGCGAAAAAACCAGCAGCAAAAAAAGCAGCAGCTAAACCAGCTGCACCAGTAGCGGCAGCTAAGCCAGCGACACCAGATGCAAAGACGGTGGTCAGCCCAACAGCAGCTTGGCCGTTCCCAACTGGTACTCGTCCAGCGTAATATTCTTACTTGGACGCCTGGTTTTATTCAGGCACAATACCCACTGTGTGTTAATCACCCAGTGGGTTTTTTTTTGAGGAATTGCCTATGTTGTACGAGATGTTCAGCCTGATTATTAATGCCATTGCGGGTGTGCTGGCCGGATTTCTGTTACTGAGATTTTGGATGCAAGCACTTCGGGTTCGTCCGCCTATGTCCTTCGCGAATTCGATTTTTCAATTGACAGATTGGATAGTTAAACCAATTCGACGTATCGTACCTGGTGTCTTGGGTCTTGACTGGGCGAGTCTGATTGCTGCGTGGTTGGTTGCACTAGCAGCTAGTTGCTTGCTGTCTCTGCTCAGCAATCGCCTCGATATCAGTCTGATGTTGGTATTGTCCGTCTATAAGATGTTGCAATGGGCGATTTATGGTTTGATGGGTTTGCTCTTGCTTGAGGTGATTTTTAGTTTTATCAATCCTCACGCACCCTTGGCACCTCTGGTGAGAGCCCTGAATCAACCATTTTTATCACCAATTCGGAGAGTGATCCCGCCCATTGGTGGTTTTGATTTCTCTGTTCTAGTTGCTTTTATTATTTTGCAGTTACTAGAACGCGGCTTAGCTGCGATGATGTCTCAACTTCTTTACTATCTGTTGTAAGCGTTTGATGTAGCTTTTGCGTTGTTCTCTTTATCTCATCTCTGGAGCTTGGCCATGTTAAGAAATACCAGTTTTTTACTAGTTTGTTTGTCATTGAGCGCGACTGTTTTGGCGCAAGAGAATGAGCAACGCACGACCTTGGCAGATCAAAAAGAAGTTGCTGTCACGATCTATAACGAGAACTTGGCCCTAGTCAAAGATGTGCGACGCTTCACCATGAAACGCGGAGCGGTGAACTTAGCGTTTCGTGATGTAAGTGCAAATATGCGTCCTGAAACGGCCTTACTGCGCAGTGTTTCTTCGCCCGGAAGTCTAGCGGTGCTTGAGCAGAATTTTAATTTCGAATTGCTCACTCCACAGAAAATGCTGGAGAAGTTTGTGGGGCAAACGGTGAGTGTTATTCGCACCAATCCCGCTACCGGTGTCGAGACAACTGAGGTCGCTGAGGTCTTATCTGCGAATGAAGGTGTGGTGCTGAAGATTGGTAATCGCATTGAAACCGGCTTGCCTGCACGTATTGTTTATAACAACGTGCCGAATAATTTGCGTGATCGCCCAACGCTGATGATGGCGCTAGAGAATACCCAAAGTGCAGCGCAAGATGTCGAGCTCAGCTATTTGACTGGTGGCTTAGCTTGGAAGGCTGATTACGTGTTGGAACTCAATCCTACTGAAGAGAAGCTTGACATCTCTGCATGGGTGACTTTGACCAATACTAGCGGTGCAAGTTACAAGAACGCGAAACTGCAGTTAGTCGCAGGTGATGTGAATCAGGTAAGAAATCAGTTTGGTGCAGCAGCGGGCGCCGTGATGCCCATGGCTCCAGCGCCGCTGACGAAAGTGCGCGAGATGGCAACTGAGTCTTTGTTTGAATACCATTTATATACTTTGGGGCGACCAACGACAATCGCGGAAAATCAAACAAAACAAGTCTCTTTGTTGGGTGCGGTGAATGTCCCTGCACGTAAAGAATACTTGTTACGTGGTGCTGACTACTATTATCAAGCGGCAGCGGGAGATCTAGGGCAAAAGCTAAAAGTTGGTACTTTCTTGGAATTTGATAACAAAGAAAGTAGCCAATTGGGGATGGCACTGCCAAAGGGAATCGTGCGCGTCTATAAAAAAGATAGTGGTGGTAGCGCCCAATTTATTGGCGAAGATAGCATTGATCACACACCTAAGAATGAAAAAATTCGCTTGAAATTGGGAGATGCCTTCGATATCACTGCCGATAAGAAGCAAACTGATTTTAAGAAGATCGCTGGCAATTCGAAATATAACTATGTGTTTGAGAGTGCCTATGAGGTCGTGTTAAGGAACGCGAAGAAAGAAGCAGTGACGGTGACCGTGCAGGAACCTATCCCTGCTGATTGGCAAATTCAGAGTAGCAGTCACCCCTATACCAAAGGCAGCAGCAATACCGCGGTATGGAAGGTGCAAGTACCTGCTGAGGGATCGACCAAGCTGATCTACCGTGCGCAAATACGGTATTGAGTCGCTTAGTGTTGATGTGAAGCCCTCTTCATGGGTAAGGCTGTTCAGTTAAGATTTCTAATTCGTGGTGCCATCCTGCGAAGGCAGGGATACAGTGTTTTTAGGCTATCACGTAACTAGGCGCCTCCCTGCGCGAGAATGATAATCCTTGAATTTATGCGCTTAACTGAACGGCATTACGTTGTCGGGGTTTTTTTTGGAAGGCGTAATTGTCTCTTTCAAGACGATACGTTGACAATACTGGCAGCGATATTGATCGAAAACCCAATAATTGCGAGATTAAAAAAGAAACTGAGAACTGCTTGTGCCAGTACAGTTTTTCGCATGGGACGGGAGCGTATGATGATATCCGATGTTTGCGCGGCGACTGCAATGGTGAAAGAGAAATAAAGGAAGTCCCAATAATTTGGAAGTAATTCTTGATCAGGAAAACCAAGAGGACGTTGATGCTCGCTGGCCGTGTAATACAGACGGGCATAATGGAAGGTGAACAATACCGCTACAAAGCACCATGAGCCGATAATTGTCGCCGCAGTGAGTGCAAAATGACCTAGCCGTAAAGGCGAATTTGCTTGGGGTGGGAGCGTTAGTTCCCATACGATTGCTACGATGCTAGCAATTGCGCCGATCGACATTAAAAATAACACCGTGACCCCACTACGATCTTCTTGCTGCGCGATTTGACAGACTCGAGCGTGATTTGCAGTTGTCATTAGCCATCCCATCAGTCCAAGGTAAATCCAGATTCCACTAGTCCATGCTAATAGCCCGCGGGTGATCAGGCTATATTGACCGGGAATAAGCAGACCCAAAGCAAATCCAGCGACTATCGCCGTCATCAGTCTTGGGCGATGATAAATGAAATGGCGTATCGGCATCGACTTTCTCAATGTGTGGATGTTCCAAAAAACTAGGTGAGGAAGTTATTGGTTGTTGTCTCGTCGGCGATCATACTCCCATGCTTGGTTTGGTACAATCAGTGGCGTGGCGCAACTGGTTAAGCTTGGTACCTATCTGCCGTGCTGTCGAGTCATTAGCAGTAAGGTTGAACGGTGCAATCGCAAGAAAATTGTCACCGATGATAATTTCAAACTCGGCGCAAGCTCTTCGTATTTAGAGCAACTAAGGTGTGTTGCATGGATCTTGAATCTTGGCGTTGAGACCTAAGCCAGGATCGATTGCGACTAATGCGGCACGCGCTTGGTCAAGGTCTTTACCAAATTCTTTCAGATAGCGTGATCTTTCTTCACTTTCCCATTCCGCTTCAGAGAAGGTCTTCAAAGCATACGATTTGCTGACGTATTGTTGCCCCTCGAGTCTAGCCATTAAGGCTCGATCAGGGTCGACATTTTCTTTGAGAAGATAAGCATCGATATCCCGCAAGCCTAGCGGAAAACTAACTTCGCTATCCCTGAGCAGCTTACCTGCCACGTTTAAAGGAATTTCGGTATTGCCAACTGCAAGTAAGTCATTGAAACTCAGATAAGCGAAGGGTTTGCCTTTCGCATCATCGAGGCGGGCGCTAACGATATAACGACCAGCCATTTTGATCGACACGGGCAAATAGAATTTGAGATTGCCGTTCTCCACGGTCTCTCGAATTTTCCCAGTCCAAACTGCTGGTACTTCGGGAGTATAGATTACATCGAAGAAAACCTGACCATGGTTGCCGTTGACGCTGTAATTCGCCTCTATGCGTATGGTGCCATTGAATGCAGCAAAGGGGCTGAGAGCCGGTGTTAAACGTCCGCTGGCAATGCCGTCACCGGCGATTTGATCGCCATCACGCCCAGTGTCTGCAAGGTTTATCGGAAGCTGAGGTACAGGTCGGTTGTCGCCAAAGCTTAAGCCTTTCGCGACAGCGCCTTCCACGATCAGTGGCAAACTGTTGCCACTGGCGTCAAGCGCACGCAAATTGATTTCAACCGACTCTTTGGCTGAGAGATAAACGCGACTCTGGGTTGTTTGAATTTGAATATTTTTATCGCTGCCGCCATGGCGATTACGCATGGCGTGGGTTTCTGTGATCGCTTGATTTGGATAGACTTGATCAGGATGTTGAGAAATCGGGCGAGAGGAGTTTGGATATTTGGTGCTTTCTCGATAATTGCAGAAAGTTTTACTGACTTCGTCGAAGCGCATCTGCAGTTGCTTCTTTTGTTGTTCTTTTTCGGCTGCGGTTTTTGCATCGATCAGGCCAGAACCTGTCGGCATGCGCAGAAATTCGGTGTTTGATGCTGCTGATTTACTTGCGATCGTTGTCGTGTTGTTTTCGTTGGAGGATGAGGAGAGGTTAATGCTTACGACGATGATGGCGATGAAACTGACAGCGGCCGCAATTGCTAGCCACTTACGCTTGTTGCTTGACTGAGAATCAGAAAAACCACCAGGAGGTGACTGGTGGTTTTTCTTAGGCTGAGGCTTCTTAGAGCGCATTTGCTACCATAGCCGCTCGTACGACAGAGATGATGCCTTGCCAATTGCCGTTAGCATAGTGGTTGTAGGCTTCGGCGTCATCACGGAATACGACCGAGTGGTAGGCCCATTTGACTGATCCGCCTTCGTTGGTCGCTGTCCCCATCGTCAGGTCATTACAGAACCAATCACTAGGATTGCATAATGATGTACCTGAGGAACCTGCAACCCCGCCAGTACTATGATAGGCCACAGCTTCATCGTCTTGTCCTGGCAAGATGCCGGAGTAGATTGTGCCTTTCGCTCCTGCATACATGTAGAACCAGATATTGCGAGTTTCGTTGTGGTTGTACATGGCACGAGCGGTACTCGTTTTTAAATCTTTGACCAGCGGCTCGGAGACCGCCCAAGAGCCAGCATCAGAGAGCTCCGAGCCTCCGCCAGCACCAGAAGCGGTACGTACCCATTTGATGTTCCAGCCAACTTGCGCTGTGCCATCTGAATTACCACACTGGCCTGAAGAATTTGCAACCGCGTTCTTCTTCATGCGAGACGAGCCGCCATAGTTCGCCAAGGTGTAACCCAACATTAAATCGCCGGCGCTATGGGTTGCGACGTAGCACCAGTTGGAACCCGTACAGAAGCAATCTAATGCGTCGCGGATTTTGCTATTTTGCGAGGCGATACTGTTGTAGCCATCCCAGTTCACGGACTTCTTATTCACACCGGCGGCTGTTGTGGAAGGCCCCCAGTAAGTGAAACTATTGTAATTGCCGACCACACCACCTCCCGTGCGACCATTGATCCAAAGTGTGTAATTTTCTGCGCTTGCTAATCCAGATACAGCAGTGAGTGATAGCAAAACAAATGATAAGAAAAGTTGCTTCAAGCTGAATGTAAACTTCATCATGCGACTCCCATTGAGCACTATCGAGATTTTTTCATCGACCTTGATATTGGCTCATTCGGACAAAGCAAGTCCCTACCAATATCTCGGTAAATCAAAAAACTCAAATGGATGAAAGAAACTAAAACACTGAAGAATGTGGGTGCTGCGGCTTGGACTGTCTCCCCCCAAGCGTCACTATTCAGCGACGTGAAAATCAACAAAGCACGCTGTCCAATAACTTGGATCTGTGGTTGTGTCATTGCTGATTTGAATGCATTATCAAGATCTGCCTGCTCTAATGTCTATTTGCGATGCAGCAAAAAAATCACCACAAATAAAAAGATTTATGCCTTGTTCTCCTATGAGAGTATGATCAATTTCTGTGTTTAGAGAATGGACTCTAAAGTGCACAAAAATCGCGAACTGTTGCAGGCGTGAATAGAGTGAAATCCATGCACGTCGTGAATGCAATAAATCATCGCGATAGATTTACCAAGTCCCTTTTGATCAAATGAGAAAGCGAACGATGAACAAAAAAATGGCGATGCATAAATCTTCTTCAACTTGGTTTCCCGTAAGTGCGATTTGTATCGCGTCTTTGTTAGCGTCGGGTTCGGTGGCACATGCTCAGCAAGTGAGTGCGCCGTCAGCGAATATAGACATCGGGCGACAAGTGTTGTCAGAATTGGTGGTAGCCAAGTCGGTACACAGTTTGGGCTCGAGTCATGCCGCGAAAGATCGGAAGAGCGTCGTGTAGGGAAAGAGTGTC
>CALKVB010000287.1 GCA_937996605.1 uncultured Oxalobacteraceae bacterium
AGTGGGGCGCCATTTCGAGCCTTTGATGAATTTGTGCACGGACAAGGAACTGCTCGATATGTTTGAAAGCCACCGGGCATTGATCAAAAACTCTCTGGAACAATTGCGTTATTTGTGGACGAGATTTGTGCTCATGCAGGGTTGGTTGCGAAAGATAGTGCTCGAATCTTATGAACAACCAAACGGGTTTGAGCTTTGGGTGGAAAAGGACCTTCCGGTTGACGCAGACATGATGCTTCACATCCTACGACAACATCCCAGTAACCGTGAAACGGAACAGCGTATCCGTGCTGTGTTGACTACCATTTTTGAAAAGCAATTGTATCGGAATCCGGACGTTGGTTTGTTGTACGAATCATCGAGTCAATGCAAGGCAAGAGACGTGATCTACAAGTTCTTTCCTCGAAAATCTTTGCATCGTCTTTTGGATTGTCGGCATCCAATTACGGATGCGGCAGTGGTGATGGTGGCATCCCAATTTGCCAACAATTTCTCGAATAGCCTCTGTGGATTGGTATTTCATGCTAATGCACAAAATGGATCTTCCCAAGAGGTGTTGGACGCGTTTGCACAGTTTCATCCGATTGTCCAGATGCTTTTTCTCCGGCTTTCGTCGGGCAGGTGTGCCGCTTGGTTGGATCTGGTGGCTCGTTCCATGCATGGCGTTCCTGTGCCGCAAGGATATGCACCTATGGCGGATCAGTGGATTGACACACTGCGATTTCTGAGGCAGCAGTGCAAATCCAACCATGAATTGAGTCGTCGTGTGTATCATTACGCAATCGAGGCTGGATGTCATTTTGTATTCCAGAAAACAGACATCAAGGCGGCACAGTTTCCGCTTTTGCAGTGACAATAAATCGTCTGAACTCAATGAGGTATTGAACTCAATGAGGCACTTCACAAGCCAACATGATTCGGACTTCTTCTAGCAAGTGCTTAAAGACGTAGGCTTCGGGTAGTGAGTCAAAATCTGCAGGTTTCATGTAGATCACCAGTTCTGGAAGGATGGAACGGTTGAAATGGAATAGAAATTGGGGAGTGAATGGGGATTCAAAAAGTTCCGTTTCATTGTTTTCGGTCCAGGAGCAAAGAAATCCTAGACTTCCTGGAACGATGGAGAGTTCATAGATGACGGCTTCCACCAGATTCCTGGGGTTTCGTGGATGGGGTAATTTGACGGTTAACTCGTACCAAGAATGTTGTTCGATGAGCCGATGTTCGAGTTCTTTCTTTTCTGGTGTTTCAAAGACTTTGGCGGACTGTTCTCCGTGCTCTTCTATGTACTTGCGAGCAGTCACTTGGAGAGATGCGATGCCGCTGATTTTTAGATTGGAAATGTCTGCATTGGCTAATTCTCCGACCGTGCGAATGTTGGCATTTGCCAATACTTCCTTGGTTTTGACACCTACTCGTGGGAGTAGGGAAACGGATGCGTCTGCCATGGTGTGATGAGGGATGACTTTGGAGGAGAGAATGTGGGATCGAGATCACGCGAAACCAGAATTACAAGGTATTGTTTCGGATGATTTCATCCACTCGGGACCGAGTGGGGGTTCGGGTGTCTTCGGATGCCAGTATCGCATCGATGCGTTCTTTGGAGGGTGCCGGTGACGCTACGTACTTTTTCCAGTTTTCTTGCGCGTCGTATACTGGATCAATGGGTTCTGATTTTTGGAAATGCTGATTCCAAATCACGAAACCGATGATGAGGGCAACGACGACTAGCATGACGGTGAGAACGACGTATTCGGTCTGCATTTTTTTTTATTAGGTCATCCAAAGATTATAAATGTATTGAACCCATTCGATCCAAGATGGCTGTGACCAAGTGAGTTTTGCGAGGGGTTAGTCCCAAAGATTTCTGTAGCTTTTGGTGGACAAAGGGCACCTCGGCTATTTTGGAACAATTGACTTTGGACAAGGAAAGATTGTGAAGAATAGCCAAGGCACATACAGCTATGTTTCCCTGTTGATCGTGGAACTGAATGTCGATCAGCAGAGGAAGCAATGGTTGGAACAATGGATATGCTACTGTCAAAGCAGTCATGTGCAATACAAGTTGCAAGATCTGTAGGAGGACAAGGTCATGGTGTAGGTGATCTGCAATCCACAATTGAATGACGGGGATGTGCTTCGCAAGAGTCCACAACAGCTCATGATTGATTTTGCCTTCGACGGGCACTGTCGCTTGCCATAACCAGCGTAAACCGTGTTGTAGAATCTGCGTTTCCGAGCTGTGCCATGACAACACTTGCAAGAAAAGGTCTGGGTTGGTTAGTCGCTGGGGAATGGATTGAAACAACTTGACACAGAGATCTTTCCGATGTTTCACTTGATCGAGTTGTTCGCACCAGGTTTGTTCGTGGTGGATGGTGCAAGGGTCCGTTGGGGCAAGAGTCACATGTCGTAAGACGGGAAAGTACCGAGAGTCCATGACCCATGTGCCGTGACAACGCCATGGGCATTGGATGATACATGACTTGGCAGATTGATGCAGACATTCCTGGCATAGGACGTGTCCACAAGGAATGATGCGGGGTGCTTTGGCACCGTCGTCAAATAATTCAAAACAAATGTCACAATGGCTGTTCATAATGGAAGAGGCGGACGGATGAAATCTGATTGTATTTGGGTTTCAAGAGTACGGGTCAGTGGTGGAGTGGGTTTTCATTTTTGAATTTCAAAACATCTCACCCGGCAGGTTTTGGCTTTCTCCGAACTTCGAGCATGTTGATGGCACCGGTACTGGGCATCGCGTGGGTTGGAGCAAAAAGTCGTGGAACAGTGGCTCCGGGAGATTGCGGGATTCCTAAGGCGTCTCGACCGAGAATCAAGTCGTTTTCCTGTTCTTGAGTTCGCAAATGTTTGGGAATTTTAGAAAGTCGATCTACGTTTTGTTGGATGACTCCGTTGGTAGCATCTTCCATTACATCTTTCCATTCTTGTTTGGATTCGCGGTTGCGTAGCTTGGTTTGCAACATGTCAACGACTTCGCGATCTTCGTCGTCAGACTCTTCTTCCATGTCATCTCCGTCTTCCAAAGCTTGTAAACGGTCCAATTCTTGTTCTTCTTCTGGGTTCAGTCCTTCGGTATCGAGTCGGTCTAACAAATCATCGAGGCGGAAGGCTCGGAGGGAATCGATCATGTCCTGTTGTGATTCGTTGGGGTCGGGTTTGGCTTCGAGAGCCCGGAGCAGCATGGTTTTGGCGCTGGTCAATGTTTTTTCCAGTTTTCGCAAATTGCGGGTGCGTTGTTGGTACTCTTGTTCCAGTTCCCCGAGACGTGCTTTGGATTCTTCGTCTGTTTTGCCTTCTAACCGCCCCATGTCAGAGACTAGGGGCATCAGCGAGCGTTCCACCTGTTTCACTTCGCTCTCGAGCCTCAACATTTTCGACTCGTACAAGTTGATACGGCTGTTCACATCGGGTTGCTTGCCTTGGTAGCCCAACATTTGTTGCAAATGCTCCAACCATTGGAGCTCTTCATCTTCTCGTTCGTTCCTGGAACCTTTCGACTTGAGTTCTTGAATACGTTCTTTGCGAAATTTGAATTCACGGGCATCGTGGGTTCGTAGGTAGGTTTCAGCGGCTTGCATGCGCATGGCGTCCTTTTTGGTCAGTGGACGTTCCAATTGCTGCATATCTGTTAGAATTTGCTTTTGGTTGGCGCGGACTTGGTTGCGTAATAGTGGCATTTGACCTAGATTCTGTCGCAGTGCCTTGATTCGTTGCTCGTCTTGCAGACTTCGGTCTTCTTTGGCCAAAAGCCGATCCAGCTCTTCCCGATTCACGTTTGCACGCACCAATTGAGGCTGACGCATACGTTCCGCGGCAAGGACTCGTTTTTCCCATTCTTTATCTTGGACTTGGACTGGACTTGTCAGGTCGATGAATTCTTTCTTGGGACGAGCGGGACTAGACTCATCGTCGTACGGCGATACGGGCCCCACCCTTGCAGACGGTTCAGACTCACTCGACTTGGTGTTTGGACTTGTCAAGTCAATGAATTCGGGAGCGGTGAAGCCAACCATGTCTCGTTTGGTTTGAGCTCGGAGTCTTGCGTCCGCTTGTTGGGCCAAATGGAGCAGTTCGTTCCATCGTTTCTGAATGTCTGTGGCCTGAGTTCGTTCGGCGAGTTGGTCAAAGCGATTCTTTCCACTGGGTAAAGATGATTCCTGCGGCTGAGGGCGTAGCGGAGGCGTTTCCTTTGGTTGTCGAACTAAAGGAGACGTTTCCTGAGGTCGGCGAACTTGAGGAGACGTCTCCTCCAGCCGACGTAAGCGCCGTCTCACTTGTGGCGGTGTTTTCGGTGTTTGGTAGGGTTCGGCAAACGGATTGATGTTGTCTTCCTCTTCCAAAATGCGTTTCATCTTTCGTCTTGGGCTTCTCACATCAATGAAATCGGAAGTGGGTGCGACTGGCAAAGGTGCCTTTCGAGGTATCGGAAGGATTGGCTTTTTCGCGACTGGCAGAGGTGCCTTTCGCGGTATTGGAAGGATTGGCTTTTTCGCGACTCGTTCGTGTGTGGGCAAAGGAAGAATAGGTTTCTTTCGCGCTACGGTCAAGGGTGGGAGGGGATCTGATGAGACGTCCAAACGGGAAATGCCAAAGAGTTTGGAGGCTACAAGAACACCATCGGAGTATTGGAACTGTACCTGGGACCCATGCTTTTCGATATGGGAACGATCTACCCAGAGTATTTTTGGCATACCTGGTTCCGTGGGCTTAATTAAATCAATACCATGCTTAAACTCCTCAACAAAGGTGCCCTGATGGGTGACGCGATCTTCGGTCTTGCGATCTTTGGTGGCGTAATGGAACAATGCTGCATGGAGATTCGTGGTTGCTTCAGAATAAAATGATTTTCGCATGGCTGTCCGTTGCGGGTTTTCCATTTCATCAGTAAAATACACGTACAAATCGACTGCAGCGCCTAGTGTGGGATATTTGGTGGAGCATCGGTCGGTAACGCAGTCGATGACCTGTTCAAGTTCGTTGACACTGGAAGGAATGTCGAGTAGATGAATCGCGCCAAAGTCGGAAAGACGAACACGTCGTGCGATTGAGGGTCGGTCGGCAATGACTACTCGGATTGGACTATTGGGCTCATGAATGGCCCGTTCAGTGGCCAAGGACAACCGATCACCCCATTGAATGGTTTTGAACCCTTGATTTTCTTCCGCATAGGTGTTGCGAATGGGTTTGCTGCTGAACAAGGCGACTCCCATCTGTCCTGGGCGAACGTCGTCGGTGTGTAGGGCGATTCCTGGCGCTTGTTTACGATACCCTAAGCATACTCGAAACTCAGCCGTGTAGGACGCAAACGCCGAGGCTACAATTTTGCATGCATCGCTATCTCCGAGAGTGACTACCAAGTGTTTGGTGGCAGGTTTTTGCAGAATCGATTGGATCAAGGTGTGTAATTTAGGAGCATAGATGGCCATGTTCTTTCGAAAAGATACGGCAGAGAAATTCGGTTGATCCATGAGGAAGCTGGAAGGTTTTGGGATCATGATGCCTTTGAATTGGGCAAACTCGTTTTCGGTGGCTAGTCTCCAGCCGGTGGACAAGGGAATGACAAATTGCATCAAGTCGCCGTATTCGTCG
>CALKVB010000288.1 GCA_937996605.1 uncultured Oxalobacteraceae bacterium
AACAGGTCAAGAAACAATTCCCGAATGTCGCCAGTATCTTTATTTTGCCGCCCTCGATAGAAGCGTTAGAAGAACGGCTCAACAAACGCGGACAAGACAGTCAAGAGGTGATTTCACGTCGAATTTTGGCAGCAGGAGGCGAAATGGCGCACGCTCCGGACTTCGAATATGTTATTATCAACCAAGATTTTGAATTAGCTTTATCAGAATTGAGTGCCATTGTGAAAGCTACCCGTTGCCGCACAAATCAGCAGACGGTTCGCAATGCAGCACTTTTTGCTCAATTGGGCATACAAATCAATCATTAAGTAAGAAGGAAACACCATGGCACGTATCACCGTTGAAGATTCTCTCAAACAAATTCCAAATCGCTTCCAATTGACTCTGTGCGCAACATATCGTGCACGCCAATTGTTGCAAGGCCACACACCGAAAGTTGAAGCGAAAAACAAACCAACAGTTGTTGCTTTGCGCGAAATCGCCGATGGCAAAGTTGGTATTGAAATGTTGAAAAAAGTCCCATTCTAAATTCGAATCGCGAAATACCGTGAAACGGCTGGGGATACAGGGAAACATTAAGTATGAATATACAAGCCGACAACTTGCCCTCCCCCACCGTATCTGACTCTGCAGAAGCAAACATCTCGCCTCAAAAAAAACGTCGCAATCCAGCACCAAGCAATTCAACGGCTGCATCTCCCGCTCCGATCGTGGCGTCGATTACCGATCTCACTAACCGGTTATCCGAATACCTCTCTCCCACTGACCTAAAGCTAGTCAAGGAAGCATATCGCTTTTCGGATGAAATGCATCTGGGACAGGTTCGCAAATCAGGTGAACCCTACATTTCTCACCCGATCGCGGTGGCTGAGATTTGTGCCGAATGGAAGCTCGATGTACAAGCCATCATGGCAGCCTTGTTGCACGATGTGATGGAAGACCAAGATGTCAAGAAAGAAGAACTCATTGAACGTTTTGGTGCGCCTGTCGCAGCCTTGGTTGATGGTCTTTCCAAGCTAGAGAAAATCGAATTTCAAAGTCACATTGAAGCGCAAGCAGAAAACTTCCGCAAAATGTTATTGGCTATGGCGCGAGACGTTCGCGTCATTTTGGTCAAGCTCGCGGACCGCTTGCACAATATGCGTACCCTTGGCGTCATGTCCCCTGAGAAGCAACGGCGCATCGCAAGTGAGACGATGGAGGTCTATGTTCCGATTGCACATCGATTAGGCCTCAATAATATCTACCGCGAACTGCAAGATCTGTCTTTTGCCCACATCTACCCAATGCGCTATCGCACCTTGGCAAAAGCCATCAAAGCAGCGCGGGGTAATCGACGGGAAGTCGTGAACAAGATCATGGCTGCGGTCAAAACGACACTGCAGGAAGCTGGTCTCGAGGCTCAAGTCGATGGCCGCGAAAAGACCTTATATGGCATCTATTGCAAAATGCGAGATAAACAACTGAGCTTTTCGCAGGTACTCGATATCTACGGCTTTCGCATCGTAGTCGACAATTTCAAGAACAGCTACTTTGCATTAGGCACATTGCACGCGCTATACAAACCCATGCCGGGCAAGTTCAAAGACTATATCGCGATTCCCAAATCGAATGGCTACCAGTCTTTGCATACGACATTAATTGGCCCCTATGGCACCCCCGTTGAGTTTCAAATTCGTACGACGGAAATGCATCGCGTTGCGGAGTCCGGTGTCGCTGCACATTGGCTGTATAAAAACGAAGCTGGAACCCTAACCGACCTGCAACAACGCACCCACGCTTGGCTGCAATCGCTGCTCGACATCCAAAAACAAACTGGCGATTCCGCAGAGTTTTTAGAACACGTTAAGGTTGATCTCTTCCCAGATTCGGTTTATGTGTTCACGCCGAAGTCAAAAATTTTTGCTTTACCACGTGGTGCTACTGCACTCGATTTTGCCTACAATATTCATACCGACATCGGCGATCAAGCCATTGCGACTCGTATCAATAACGAGCCCGTCCCATTACGTACCGAGCTAAAAAATGGTGACATTATTGAGATCATCACTTCACCCAATTCACGTCCAACACCAAATTGGCTGACATATGTACGTACTGGCAAAGCACGATCTGCGATTCGTCATTATCTACGCACAATTAATTTAAATGAATCGACCGAACTAGGTAAGCAATTACTGGCTCAAGCGCTAGTGTCTTTGCATCTCAATCCGGAATTACCTGAAAGCTTAGTCGATAAACTACTCAATGAATCAAGTGCCAATACACTAGAAGAACTGCATACAGATATCGGCATTGGTAAGCGCATGGCTGCCTTAGTCGCTCGCCATATTTTAGATCTCGTTGAAAATGATTCTCCATCGATCCCGTTCCAACACATGGGCGATGAGAAAATAAACAAACCAGATCCCGTCATGATCTACGGTAGCGAAGGTGTATCGGTACAGCTCTCACCTTGCTGCTTACCGATACCAGGTGACGATATTGTTGGTCAGTTAAAACGCGACCAAGGTCTCATTGTTCATACTGCAGACTGCAAAAATGCAAAACGTATGCAGGTGAAAGAGCCTGATCGTTGGATCGATGTCACTTGGGGTGACGATATTAATCGTCGCTTTGATTGCCGCATTTCCGTCTTGGTCAACAATGAGCGCGGTGCATTGGCTAGAATCGCTGCTGAAATTGGCGAAGCAGATGCCAACATCAGTCACGTCAATATGGAAGATGGCGAATCCAAAGATATGACCAAGATCCACTTTACGATTCAAATCGACGATCGCGTTCATCTAGCCAAGATTATTCGTAATGTGAAACACCTCAATGGTGTCAGCAAGATTCGTCGCGAATATTCGAACTAGTACTGCTGCAACCACCGGCATTATTTCGGTGCTGGGTACTCCACCTCTAAAATCGTCAACTCTTTCGCGCCCTCAGGGGTATTGAGTGTGACGACATCTCCAACTCTCGCCTTTGTAATTGCTCGAGCTACTGGTGAAATCCAGCTAATCAATCCATTCAGCGGATCGAATTCATCTACCCCCACAATTCTGATCTTAGTGACCTGACCATCATCATCCTCAAACTCGACGGTCGCACCAAAAAACACCTGATCAGATCCATGGTGCACACTGGGATCGACAATTTCAGCTAAGTCCAAACGTTTAGTGAGGAATCGTATGCGGCGATCAATTTCGCGAAGTCGGCGCTTACCGTAGATGTAATCACCGTTCTCAGATCGATCGCCATTTGACGCAGCCCACGACACAATACGCACCACTTCTGGCCGCTCATTATCAATCAGATTCAACAACTCAGTCTTCATGCGGTGATGACCTTCGGGTGTGAGATAGTTCTTCACGCCAGCAGGAATTGGCGGCGCACCAAAGTCGTCGTCGTCATCGCTATCGGATTCTTTTACAAAGGCTTTACTCATTTCTAACCTGAATTCTTTCCGCTAAATATTTACTAAGCTCAGCATTCTAGCGTATCCAATCTGCAACCCCTATACACAAAAAGCAATATTTCCACAAACACACTTTATTTCCTGAGTGCATCATGCAATAATAATCTGACAGGTTTTTAATCTGCGTGAAGTGCAACACCTCAAGCATGAAATTGTACTTAATTCGAAATCTCACTTGCTTTGTTCGAATAGGGCTTCCAATAATGTATTGCAATCTTCGCTTAAGCCATGCGCTTAATTGGAATCAAAAATAGGAATAGGCATGACCGAATCTGCAAGCACCAAATTGATCATCGTCGACTCCCATCCTGTCGTCCGTGCAGGCATTCGCCACCTCACCTCCTCTGATTCCAGCATACAAGTAGTCGGGGAAGCTAACAATGGCCTCGAAGCCATCAAACTGGCTCGTCAAGTTCAAGCCACAATGATGTTAATTGAAATCGCTCTCAACGACAGAAACGGCGTCGACGTCTTGAAACAAATCAAACGAGAATTCCCGCACATGGGCATTCTGGTGTTTTCTTCACATCGAGAGGATCAATATGCGATTCGTTCGCTTAAGGCTGGCGCTGCTGGCTTCCTGAATAAAGCCAGTTCTGAATTTGAAATTTTGCACGCGATTCATCAAGTATCTTCTGGACTCAAATTTATTAGTCCTGAATTAGCCCAAGAGATGGCAAACAACCTCAATCAAGAACATGAGGGTGAGCCACATAAATCATTATCTGATCGTGAATATCAAACGATGATCATGATTGCTTCTGGTAAAAGCGTTAGCGATATTGCCAAAGAGCTTTCACTTTCGGTCAAAACAATTAGCGAGTACAGATCTAGAATTTTGATCAAGATGCGATTACGACACAATGCTGAACTTACTCACTATGCGATCAAGAATCAACTGGTAGAATAAAGCGATGTTGTCGCTAGAAGCTGGTTTAATCGATTAAAGACTACACGCTGAAAGATCGCCATGGCCGAGAAACCTAGTTCTGCTCCGCTAAAGAATCCAACTGACATTGCGCGCGAAACATTTAAACGTCTCGCAATAGATCGCATTGCGCCAACCCCGGACGCGTATCGCAAACTCTATGTTGAAATCTCTGGTGTAGAAGAACAAACAGAACCAGTGAAGCTTGAGCTTCCACAACCCAAATCGATTGACGACATTTTGCCATCCGAGGCAGAGAGCCTCCTGAGTAACTTTGCTCGCAGCTTACAAAAATCAAGTGGCGAGCTAGCCGATTTTGGACATCGTTTTTTACGCGCGGTCAAATCACAAAACTGGGAAGATTATGGCAAAGGGCTTAATGAACTTGCTAGTAAAGTCACCACCAAAAGTTCTACAAATTCAATCAACCTTGTAGATCCGCTACCAGCCACGGTCAATGCTCTTCCCAAAAAAATATCTTTAATCGATGATGAGGGGCCAGAAGATCAACGCCCTGCCATACTTAAAGATCTTCTGTTCCGTACTTTAACAATGGCAGTTTCATCACTCCTCAAATCAACTCCCGCTTTGGCAAGTGAATCAGAAGCGATCGGTGATGCAGTGAAGAACGCCCGAAGTGAGGCCGAGCTGAATGCAATTTCCAGTCGCCTCAAGCAACTTTGTTTTCAAATAGAATTGAAAAGCGGAGATACTGCAGAACAGCAAGAACTCTTACTCCGATTATTTTCACTTTTGCTTGAAAACGTTCGCGAACTTCTTGATGACGACAACTGGCTGCGTGGTCAAATTGAAGTCGTTCAAAATCTAATCGCGGGCCCTATCGATCACCGTGCTCTACAAGAGGCAACACGCAGTCTCAAAGACGTAATCTACAAGCAAGGCGCGTTAAAGCATAGCCTGGCTGAATCTAAGACCTCTGTCAAAAATATGATGGCGGCTTTCATTGACCGTCTCGATGTAATGACGCATACAACCGAAAACTACCAGCATAAAATCGACGGGTACTCGCATCAAATTAGCAAAACACGAGACGCTGAGCAATTAGAAAAAATTATTAGCGCCATTCTCGATGAGACTCAAGCAGTTCAGTCTGAAACCAGTCGTTCACAAGCGATTATGTTAGCCGCACAAAAAGAAGTCAAAGAAGCAGAAATACGTATCAAAGAATTAGAAGATAAGCTCACG
>CALKVB010000289.1 GCA_937996605.1 uncultured Oxalobacteraceae bacterium
TGCGAGTCGCTTACTAATCGCCAGACCTAAACCAGTGCCACCATACTTTCGCGTAGTTGCCGCATCAATTTGGGTGAAGGCCGCGAACAAGCTATCAACACGGTCTTCTGGAATGCCGATACCGGTATCGTGTACTTGTATGCGAATTTGATCTCGACCACCAGACCGTGCTGGCGAGACCACTACATTGACCTCGCCTTTTTCAGTGAACTTCACTGCGTTACTGACCAGATTTAAGATGATTTGGCGCACTCGCGTCACATCGCCAAGGATTAACGCTGGCACCTGATCTCCAATCTCATATAAGAGTTCAAGGTCTTTTTGATTGGCGTTGTGCGCCACCAAAGCAAAGCTCTCTTCGATCACGTTCTGTATCGACAAGGGCTCGCGTTCCAAACTCATTTTTCCAGACTCAATCTTAGAAAAATCGAGAATGTCATTAATAATCGTCAGCAAAGCATCACCAGAGCTACGAATGGTATCGACATAGTCACGTTGCTCCGCATTGAGTTCAGTACCTGTCAATAAGTCGGTCATTCCGATCACACCATTCATCGGGGTGCGAATTTCGTGGCTCATGGTAGCCAAAAATGCAGCCTTAGCGTTTGCTGCCTGCAGCGCTTGTTCTGTCTGATGCTCAAGGTCTCGCGTACGTGCTAAAACGCGCTCTTCAAGCTGTGCATTTTGCGCTAACAAATCATTACGCGCCTGCTGCAATACGTCCGCTGTATTTTCCAACTCATGGCTAATCTGTTTAAATTCGACAAAATTAGTTTTCAAAAAATCGCGCTCAAATTGACCATCACCTAATTTAACGGTAGCCCTTGCAATCGCGCTAATACTCGAATTCAAACGACTCGCGAACCATATCGCGAAAATAGACGCAACAGCCGCAAGCGCTATTGCTAGAAAAATCGTCCGTTGGCTTTTCTCACGGATGACAAAATTAAAATCCTCTGCAGGCACGGCGATAATTAAACGCCATTCTGGAAAATTCATATCGGCACGTCGGGTCGATGCCGTAGGGCTAGCCATCTTACTCGGATTCAAACGCAAAGCATGCGCCAAGATCAGCTGTTGGTCTTGTACGAAACTAAAATTAACACAGCCACTTTGTGGTTGGCAGCGTGGGTCTTGTTTTTGTGATCGCGTCGACTTTTTTTCGCCGTCCGTACGACCGGCTCCGCTTTTTTGCGCGCCCAAACCATCGCTCGAGTCTCGCATTAACAGCGGCAGATTACGCATCGCTTCACGAATCAAGGATGATTTCGCTTCAGCTGCAAGTACGCGAGGTACATCGATTGAACCGACGATGTCTTCCTTGGTTGAAGACGCCACTAAGCTTCCATTTTTATCAACGATAAAGGCAATCGCATTCGGGCTGATCTGCAAATTATGTAATGACTCACTTAAGAGCCGAAATGAAACGTCGAGTGCAAGTACCCCGGCAATTTCACGTTTCTCATTACGTACCACCACAGAGTGGCCGATTTGTAATTGGTTGCGTGAAAAGGAAGGATAGACATCGGTCCAAGCGCGCCGGTCAAGTCCGCGACCATCTTGATCTGCAGCCGCCATCGCGGCGACGAACCATGGTCTATTTTGCGGTACATATTCCGCCTTATCTTTGCCATCATTTTGTCGACGATCGAGAGGCTTAGTGCTGCGGTAGTGAGTGCGTCGCGTTTCGTTTGGGTTTTGCACCAACACCTGTGGCAATGACTCTTCTTCGTAAATATCGATAGCGCGATAACCACCGCTAATCGGCGCATAGGAAATAAACTTCACCAAACGCATGCCCCGCATCGCCCCCCAAGCGACTTCTTCGAAGCGATCTAGAGACGAAAAATTTCGCGGGTCAGGTTCGCCACCAATCGCATCGCCATAGCTAGAAAAGAAATCCATGAGGCGACTCGGCTCAGCGAGGTCTGCATCTGCCGCTTCGCTCGCGCGCAAGCTTGCTTGTATCATCACCCCATGCGCAGCCTCAACCGCGGTCTGTTGCGCCGCGCGATAAGAAAACCATGTAATCAAGAGTGCGGGCACCAATACCAGCAATCCGACCGCGAATGGCAAAAATAATTTCAGCTGAATATTCTTCACGGGGGCTCACATCGAAGACGTCGCGAAAAACCTCTGTTTTCGCTATGAAATGAGTATCTTTCTCAGCGACTATGGTGTCAACTTATTTTTTTCTTTTAGGCAATGTTTTGCATGCTTTGTGCGAAATCGCAAAAGCCATTAACAAAACAGCTTAGTATTTCGTTACTTTTTTATCTTTAGGCGTTTTAATCAATTCAACAAAAAAGGAGGAGCGATTGCACTCCTCCTTTCAAACCAACATTTAATCCAACTACTGATTTAACTACCTACCCATCTGCTAACCCATCTACCGACTCATCTACTAATTCATCTGGCCAACAAGAAGCAGCACAAGTAGTGACAACAATACTTTTACCGCCATCCACAAGCCCCTCCGCCGTCGCTCCAACTTAGTAGCGACTCAGTTGCTAATTACTTGCGGTATGCCACTTATTTGGCACGAGCCTTACGACGAGCGAAGGCGTCGGCAGCTGCCTGCTCGAAACGCTCTTCATCGCGCAAGATTTTTGAGTCAGGATCTATGGTGTACAAGGTCTTCGCCGGAATTTTTAACTCACCTTTACCTTCTTTCATCGCTACCACATGCACCTGACTCCCCACGCGCACTTCTACAGGCAAAGAAAAAACACTGCCATCAGCGATATGCCATTGTAATTTCAGTAGTCCAGTCTCCATCGAAGTCGATAGTTTAGGCAATTTCGGCTGCATCAAATACGCCTTGAAGAACCAGTTCCAATCCTTTTTAGTCAGTTGATTGACAATCTGGATAAATTCTTTGGTACTGCTATAGCGTGGCGTGAAATTCCCTGGTTTCGGATCATCGCGACCATATAACAGACGTCGTATCGCTTTAAAAAATAGCTCGTCCCCGATTTGTCCACGCAAAGTGTGCAACATCAAAGAGCCTTTGAAATACACATCATTCCCTGCACCATTCGAGACATCATGCTCGCTCATTGAATGGCCCGTAACGATAGGGAATTTATTGACGATGCGGCTACGTTGCTCATGCAAGCCGACTTGGAAATCACGTTCGCCACGCAAATACTGCAAATACAAAGGCTGCATGTACGAAGCAAAACCTTCATGCAACCAGAAGTCATCCCAGTTCTCATTGGTCATTTGATTACCGAACCACTCGTGCGAGAACTCGTGATGTAACAGCCAATCATAGCCATGCGGTGACTTAGTGTAGTCATTGCCATAGGCATTGATGGTTTGATGTTCCATTCCCAGATGCGGTGTTTCAACGACGCCCATTTTTTCATCGCCAAAAGGATAAGGTCCAAAACGACCTTCGAAGAAATCAAGCATCGTTGAAAACTCAGCGAACAGTTCTTTTGCCTTGTCTTTATTCGCCGGTAAGTGCCACATTTTTAAAGGAATGCGGTTACCAAAACGGCTCTGATATTCCGCCTCCATTAGCTCATAGGGCCCTACATTGATGGAGATGCCATAAGTACTTGGATTCTTCGTTTTCCAGTGATAAGTACGCCAGCCGTCTTTCTCCTCCATCCCTTGTGCCACACCATTGCCCGCTACCACTAAGGGTGCAGGCACCGTAATGTGCAAGCTCGCCAATTGTGGTTTGCCCATAGGATGATCGATACAAGGCCAGAATAAGTCACATCCCTCCCCTTGCACCGCAGAGGCAATCCATGGTTCACCTGTCGGTGTTTTGGTCCATACAAATCCGCCGTCCCAAGGTGCACGAATCGCAATCCGCGGCACGCCATGATATTGAATCGCGACCTGCGCTAGCTCGCCTTTTTGTATCGGCTTAGGGAGAGTCAAAAATAAACGCCCTTCCGGGTTGCTGATGGCTTCTGCAGCTAACATCGCACCGTTAATACTAACCTTATCGATAGGAAGATTTTTATCCAGCTCCAACACCACGCGTTTGAGTTCAGACTTCGCACGCAAATCTAAAATCGCCTGGCCTTCGAGACTGCGGGTGCTCGGATCAAGCTTCAAACTTAAATCCACTTTCTCAAACTGAATTGCCAATTGCTCTGCGGTACGATCAGTACCTGAGCTCATGGTGAACGCCGTGGGTTGCGACGAGGCTGGTAAATTGGGATTAGTATTACTTTGCGCAAACGCTTGTTGGGTGGAAATCAGGCTGCTAGTGCAGGCCAAGGCACAAGCAATGGCGATAGAGGAGAATTTCATAAGATCCGTATTTCAATTCAAAAGTAGACGAGGAAGACCCGATGTTAGCGATTAAAGACCTCGCTAGCTTAATATATCTAGATCATTTAATCACGCAAAAGTTCAAGCAAAGTTGAAACCGCTTTTTGTCGCTTCGTCCCAGCGAGCGATGTTATTACGCCATTAAGCATGGCATACTTCGCTGATCTCAAGAAGGAATCAACCATGCGTTTTAATTTTGCACTCAGTTTGCTCGCTTTCAGTGTCACGTTACACAGCATCAGCTTCGCGCAATCGAAGTTACCAAGCTCAGTAGAGATGCAACTCAAGAAATTAGAATTACCAGCCACTAGTCTCAGCGTGATTGCAATGCCCGCCAATCAAGGCCCGGCTATTTTGAATCATCAAGCAGAGCGCGCTTTTGCTCCAGCATCAACAATGAAATTGTTGACTACCTTCATTGCACTCGACAAGCTCGGTCCCGCCTACAAATGGAAGACGCAATTCTTGATCGAGGATGCAGTGCAAGACGGTGTGCTCAATGGCAAACTGTATTTACGAGGTGGTGGCGATCCCAATCTGAGTTTCGAAAAATTTGGGCTGATGCTGAGAGCCCTACGCCAAACTGGTCTACGTCAGATTAAGGGTGATCTAATTCTTGATCGCCAGTTTTTTCAACCGACACGTCCCGAAATTGGTGCCCCTGCTTTTGATGAAAACCCCGATGCTTACTACAATGTCATTCCTGATGCCTTGCTTATTCATAGCAATATTACCGCCTTCATGATCGATAGTAGCACCGAGAACGTCAATCTACGTTTAGCAACACCGATGGATGGTATCGCTCTACGCAATCAATTGAAGTTGAATAATCGTCCTTGTAGCGAGTGGAAATCGGGATGGCAATCACCGCAGGTGATAGTCAACACCGAGGCGGAAGTGGAGATTGTAGCCAATGGTAGTTTTCCAAAAAATTGTCAAACCGTTGCCTACCTCAATATTCTCGACCGTAACGCTTACATCGGCAGTATATTCAGAGCGCTGTGGACCGAACTTGGCGGTGAGTGGACAGGTAAAGTACAAGATGGTGTCACACCAAGTAATGCCAGTTTGCTGCACGAGAGACAGTCAGAAACCTTGGCTGATACGCTACGCATCATTAATAAATTTTCCGATAACGCGATGGCGAGAATTACTTTCTTGACGCTCGGTGCGGAATCGGGTCTAACAAAGCAATTCGGTGACAGCAATCAAGCAGCCAACGCAGAAATTCGGAGTTGGCTTGCCAAAAACAAAATCAATGATCAAGGTCTCATTGTTGAAAACGGATCTGGTTTATCGCGCCTTGATAGAATCAGCGCTGAGCAACTTGCTGCGATTTTACGCATCGCCAACAATAGTTTTTGGCAAGCGGAATTTGCTTCCAGCTTACCTATCGTAGCGCTTGATGGCAGTATGAAGAATCGTCTGAAGGCCAGTGCGGCAGAAGGTCGTGCACGCATCAAAACAGGTACGCTCAGAAACGTAATGGCGGTTGCAGGTTATGTGCGAGATCCCAACCAACAAGATTGGATTTTAGTTGCCTTTATCAACACTGAAGATGCGAGTGCGATGCGAGGAAAAGCTGTTTTAGATGAATTGATTAATTGGCTCGCTAGCGGTCGAGCATCGAACTAGACCAGCTTAGCAAAAGAGCGAAGGCTACGTGGCGAGACCAATTACCCGCGCCATTCATCGCAATTTATGGAGCTTGAACCTCGTGCTTTGGCAGTTCATCGCAAACTCTGTGCATACACGATTCAATTTATTTACAGTCACACCGTCAACCACTGTGATTTAATTTTGTATGCGTATCAAAAGTTCAACCAGTACCTCAATTTACCTCGACTTATTCATGATGAGCATGCTTAGCTCAGCCGCCAGCTTAAGTGTCATTATCTATTTTTTATTTTAAGGAAAAATAATGTTCAGTTTTTTGATCTGGATTTTTCTATTTATTATTTGCTGGCCCTTAGCGCTGCTGGCCTTACTGCTTTACCCTTTAGTATGGCTAATTTCTTTGCCATTTCGCTTGTTAGGCATCGCTGTCGATGGCGTGTTCGAATTGTTGCGCGCGATCTTTATGCTGCCAGCGCGCATTTTGGGCGGTGGAAAACGCTAAATAAGCTAGCGGAGTTCTCTCTTTGACAACGCAGAGTTACGCCTCTGTTGGTTGTGTTGGATGATATAAACGACCCAAGCATTCAATGCGCTTGATTAAATAAATCCTGTAGTTCATCGCACCAATCTTCAGCATCATGAATGCCAATTCCTAAAAACTGACACACTCGTTCACTGCTTTTAAACCATTCAGAAGAACTCTCCTGGCCTTCATACTTTTGTATTGCATATTCTGCCAATGCTGTCAGCGCGATCAAACCACGTACGGATTCGTCCGTTGCGGTATCTTCCAAACTCGGATAGTCGTGATGTAGCAAGATCGAGGTCGAGACTTGCTCGGGTAGACCCCATGTTCGTGCCATCAGTGAACCTATCGATGCATGATTAGTGAAATGCTGCTCATCTTCCACCGCAGTCAACGCAAGCTCAAAGGAATTATTCGCTTTCTGCCAAGTCTGCGCATAATCAGGGAAACGCTCCATCAAGATCGGCACACCAATATCACAAAACAATCCAAAGGTATGTGCAACATCGGAGGTACAGACCGGCAGACGTTTTACCATTGCGCTCAAGGCCTGTGCCCGCTTAGAAGAAATATCCCAAAACTTACGTAAAGACGGCCCTTGCGTCGCGATTGATTGGCGCGCGATGATACCGGTCATCACCAAGCCGGTTTGCCGCATGCCCAGCAAATCCACTGCATGATCGACCGATTGTGCCTTTAAGCGCAAACCAAAAAAAGAAGAGTTCGCAAGTTTCATCAGCGAAGCTGCCATCGCCACATCATTGGCAATAATGCGTGACAACTTGCGTGGATCAGAATCGTCTTTATTCAATTCCTTTTGCATCTCAACCAATAGACTTGGGCGAGGAGGAATGCGGATTGTACTAACCAAACTGTCGAGCGATTGCTTGTCAGCGACCACTTGCTTGACTTGTGAATTCATTGCTTTGTCGTATAGGGAAATTTTTTGATTCAAATAAGACTGGAACACCAACGCATAAACGAAGCCGCGTCTCCGCTTCAACACCATTGCACCAGCACCACCCAATTTGCCGCGCCTTGCAGCCAGACAAGGCGCTTACTTCTTTCAAGCGCTATTAGAGCTTATTTCCACAAGGAAATCAATTCTAAGCTTTCACCAAACCCTAGTTAGTATCATTTAAGCATTTAAAAATCTACATTTTGACTACTTAACCGGAATAATGCTTGCGCGATCAACGGGCACTGCGGTCACACTATTTTGTGGCGAACCATCAATTAATTTATCGGAATAGGTCAAATACACCAGCGTATTACGTTCCACATCGACCATGCGCACGATACGCAACTTCTTAAACAAAATAGACAAACTTTGATTGAACACTTCTTCTTGTTGCCTCAAAGGCTTCTCAAAACTTATCGGTCCAACTTGACGACAAGAGATCGATGCCTCGGCTTTATTTTCAGCTAATCCCAAGCCGCCCTTGATGCCACCTGTTTTGGCGCGCGACACATAGCAAGTGACACCCTTCACTTTCGGATCGTCGTAGGCATCGACCACGATTTTGTGATCAGGCCCGATCAAAATAAAGGCGGTATCAACGCTCCCTACCTTCTGCGCCATTGCTTGCGAACCCAGCACCATAGAGCCCAACAATACCCACTTTTTCAAGCTTGTACTTACTCGCATATACACTTCCTTAAAGTTTGACTGGTCATAAAACTGCCCATAAAACTGCTCATAAAACTTCCAAAACAACACAAACAGCATAGTGTAAAAGATGCAGCTACATTTAACATCGGTCAAATACAAGCGACTTTCCACGTTGTGCTCCACAGTGGTAGAATCGCGGCTTATGAAAGCATTCTCTCCATTTAAACTCACACGTCGCATGATTATCGCGGTGTTATTCCTGTACGGATTAACGCTCGGTATCGCTACTGCGGCGCCTGTGATCAATAGTTTGAATGGTGAAGGTATTTCGATGATTTGTACCAGCACAGGCGTTAAGTTTGTGACTGCGTCTGGCAAAATCGTCGATGGCAAAGCTACAAGCCATACCTTGGATTGTTCTTTCTGTATGCCAAGCGCAATTACACCAAGTTTGCCGCAACTCGACGCCGCACCACCAGTGCACGCCTTGTCTTACGCAACGCAAAGTATTCCTTCGGCGCGTTTAGCTGCCATTGTTTCTGCACCACTTCCACCTCGCGGGCCGCCCGCACTCAACGCAATCTGATACCGCTTCTCACTCGGGCTCTTCCGCTTCGATTGGGCACCTGCGTATCACTTCTGTTTCTGATCATCTGCATTGCCGAAGAACACGGTAATTTCTACGCACACTCGCGTCTTTGTTTCTCCGAGCACAGCCATGATCAGACATCACCTAATACCTTGAGCCATTTCATCATGGCCTTTTGAGACCGAATAGAACCAAATTGGTCTCTTCGATGAAAAACTCAGCGTCCTAAATGCGCTGGGCTCATGATTGCAATGAGAACACAATGAAATCTTCTAATACACGTAATTTGCGTCGTACCGCATTCATCATCGCTTTGTCTGCTGCATTTCCAGCCTTGGCTAAAGATAATAATAACGATCAAGACACACAAAAAGCGAAAGCTGAACGCGTCATTATCAAAGGTGACAAACCCACTACCTTACCTACCGAAATCCCGACCACCATCGAGGGTATCAACTCTAAAGCTATTGAAACGACGATCAATGCCCTCGACGCAGAAGATGCTTTGAAATACTTACCTAGCCTCTTGGTACGCAAGCGTTATGATGGTGACTACAATCATGCCGTGCTGGCGACACGTGCCTCCGGCACAGGCAATAGCGCCCGCTCTATGGTATATGCCGATGGCATTTTGATTTCCAACTTATTAGGTAACGGCGCAGGCTTTACACCGCGTTGGGGTTTGGTCACACCAGAAGAAATCCAACGTGTCGATGTTTTGTATGGCCCTTTCTCTGCCGCCTACGCAGGTAACTCAGTGGGTGCGGTGGTCGACTACGTCACACGTATGCCAGAAAAATTTGAAGGCCATGTCAAACTCGCTGGTTTTACTGAAAACTTTCAAGAGGTCGCTACCGATAAACGCTACAGCGGTCATCAACTGAGCGCCAGCCTTGGTGATAAACAAGGTGCCTTTTCATGGTGGGTGAATGTCAATCGCATGGATAGCGATGGTCATCCGCTGGCATTCACCAACAAATTACTTTCTGCTGGCACGCTTAGCGCCGCGGGTAAGCCTGTCACAGGTGCCGTCGCAGGTCGTAACCCACAAGGCTTAGACTGGTGGTTAATTGGCGCCACAACGCAATATCACACCATCCAAGATCATGCCAAAGTAAAGCTTGCGTATGAAATCACACCAACGATCAAAGCAAGCTATACCTACGCAGTTTGGCGTAACGACATGAATAGCGATGCAGACAGTTATTTGCGCGATACCAGTGGTAATGCAGTGTACAGCGGCGACGTGAATATTGCAGGACGAAAATTCACCATTAACCCAACTGATATCGCCAATAGCAAAAATGACTTGCAACATGTCACACACGGTGTGAGCGTGAAAAGTAATACCAAAGGGGAATTCGATTGGGAAGTCGCTGGCAGTATCTACGACTACCAAAAAGACATCGCTCGCGCACCGACTGTCGCTATTCCGGTCGCCGACACAGGTGGAGCTGGTCGCATCACCGACGGTAGCGGCACCAGTTGGAATACCCTCGCACTAAGAGGTATCTGGCGCCCAAACACAGAGCACACTGCAGAGTTTGGCTACCAACGCGAAGCTTATAAATTGCGCACACTCGTCTCCAACACCGCAGACTGGATCAACGGCGCTGCAACAACGCGTTTCTCGGCATTCCAAGGCAACTCAGAACTTTCCAGCTTCTACGCACAAGATGCATGGCGCATCAATCCAAAATGGAAAACCATCATCGGTGGTCGCTTCGAACAATGGTCAGCACACGATGGTGCGCTCTCAAACACCACAACCACCTTGCCATTCGTCAAACGTGACGAGAATTATTTCTCTCCCAAAGCTGCCCTCGCTTATCGAGCCAACGATGATCTCACGTTGAAAGCATCGCTCGGTCGCGCCGTGCGTAACCCAACTGTTTCTGAGTTGTATCAAGGTACGGTATCAACACAAACCATCGTCAACAATGACCCGAATCTCAAAGCGGAAAAATCTTGGACTAGTGAGTGGAGTGCGGAACAATCGCTGCACGATGGTAAAGGATTATTGCGGACGACCTTCTTCCACGAAGACACCAGCGACGCCTTGTATTCGCAAACCAATACGCTGGTGACACCGAATATCACGAATATTCAAAACGTCGACAAGATTCGCACCAATGGTTTGGAAATCGCCTACCAAGATAGTGATGTGTTGATCCCAGGTTTGGATATCGCGACTAGCCTGACCTACGCCGATTCCATCATCACCAGGAACGATAAATTCAAAGCCAGTGTAGGAAAATGGCAGCCACGCGTACCGAAATGGCGTGCTAATTTCGTCGCTAGCTATCGCGCCAATGAGCAACTCTCGACCACACTTGGTATTCGTTACAGTGGGCGTCAATACGGCTCACTCGATAACAGCGACACCAATGCTTTCACATATCTGGGCTTTTCTAGCTTCTTAGTCGCCGATCTTCGTGTGCGCTACAAAATCGACAAGCAATGGACCACGGCTGTTGGAATTGACAATCTCAATAACAAAAAATATTGGGCTTTCCATCCTTACACCCAGCGTAGTTTAGTAGCGGAATTGAAGTTCGACTATTAATCACCAGTAAAACGACTCACCCACCTAAACGGAGATATTTTTATGAAACTGAAACTGAAACTCAAAAAGATCGTTGCCCAAGCTATCGCGGCAGCCGCTATCACTGCGGCCATGAGCATCACAGCGCACGCACAAGTCGCGGTAAAAGACGCGTGGGTTCGTGCTACAGTAGGCCCGCAAAAAGTCACTGGTGCCTTCATGCAAATCACCTCCACACAAGATACAAAATTGGTTGCCGTGCAATCCGATGCTGCCAAAAAAGTGGAATTGCACACGATGGAAATGGATAAAGATGTGATGCGTATGCGTGAGATCGCCAGCCTCGATTTACCTGCTGGCAAGACCGTCGAACTTAAGCCAGGAAGCTATCACATCATGTTGATTGACCTCGTCAAACCGGTGAAGGAAGGTGACACAGTGGCGGTGACCTTGGTCGTCGAAAACAAAGACAAAAAACGTGAAAACATCGAAGTCAAAGCGACAGCCAAATCCTTAACTGCGTCTGCACACAAAATGTAAGAGGAAAAATCATGAACAAACCGACCGTCGATCTACGCATGGTACTCAACTGTTTTTCAGTTGCCGCGATTACCGCGCTATCAGTATGGCATGCCTATCATTTCTACCATGCCCGCATTACGAATCCCACTCCAAGCGCAGAGACGGTACGGTTTGATCTCGAGCCTGCAGAAGCGCCTAAAGTCAAAATTTCACCTAACTCTGCTAACGCCGCTCAACAATAAGGAGTAACGACATGAAATTCGCACAGCAAATCACGACATTCGTCTTGATCGCCACCATGAGATCATTCGCTACGGCGCACGTTGGCCTTGAGCAGCAGAAAGCAGTGGCTGGTAGTTATCACAAACTGACCTTCAAAATCGGCCACGGTTGCGAAGGCAGCGGTACGCACACGGTCAAAGTCAGTTTGCCCGAAACGGCGATGGGTGCTAAACCTATGCCCAAAGCAGGATGGAAGCTCGATACAGCGATCGCCCCGCTAAGCAAATCCTATACTTCACACGGCAAAACTATAGAAAAAGACGTGCGTGAGGTGACATGGAGCGGCGGCCTTTTGCCAGACGCTTACTACGACGAATTTTCAATTCATGTCAAACTCACCGACACTCCAGGCAAGATCTATTTCAAAGGCACCCAACTCTGCGAGAAGGGCCGTTTGGATTGGATTGAAATTCCAGCCGAGGGGCAAAGCAGTAAAGGCTTGAAAGCACCAGCTCCGATGTTAGAAGTGATGACGCCTGAAACTGAAGCGCCGCATCATTAATATCGATATCAGTATTGCCACCTATATATGTCTAGATAAAGCACGACGGAGGTTCCGTCACAAAAGACACTGTGCTCCTGCCTGCGCAGGAGCGACATGATGCGATGTCCATTTTGCTGGAGTGATTCGTGATGCCGTGGCAGCGAATTTGTGTAGAAAAGAAAAAATATGAGCATACAAACCGATAACCTCACAACGCAGCTCGTTGACACGCGCATCATCGCGGCCACACCTTCCTCGCCAAATGAAGAGGCGATTGAACGTGCTTTGCGTCCTAAGCAGCTTGACGAATACGTGGGGCAAGAAAAAATCCGCGATCAATTAGAGATCTTTATCGGCGCGGCGCGTCAGCGTAAAGAAGCGCTCGATCATACTTTGCTGTTTGGTCCACCAGGTTTAGGTAAGACGACCTTGGCGCATATTATCGCGCGTGAAATGGGTGTGAACTTGCGTCAGACTTCGGGTCCAGTATTAGAGCGCGCCGGTGATTTGGCGGCTTTGCTGACGAATTTAGAGGCCAACGACGTTTTATTTATCGACGAGATTCATCGCCTCTCGCCCGTGGTCGAAGAAATTTTGTATCCAGCCTTAGAAGACTACCAAATCGATATCATGATTGGTGAAGGTCCTGCTGCCCGTTCCGTGAAGCTTGATTTGCAGCCTTTCACCTTGGTCGGTGCGACCACGCGGGCTGGCATGTTGACGAATCCTTTGCGCGATCGTTTCGGTATCGTGGCGCGCTTAGAGTTTTATACCTCGGAAGAGTTGGCGCGTATCGTCACGCGTTCAGCTTCTTTGCTAGAAGTGCCGATTAAAGATGATGGCGCTTTTGAAATTGCCAAACGTGCACGTGGTACGCCACGTATTGCCAACCGCTTATTGCGACGTGTACGTGACTATGCACAAGTCAAAGGTAATGGTGAAATTACCAAAGCCGCTGCCGATGCTGCTTTGAAGATGCTCGATGTGGATGCGGTAGGTTTCGACTTAATGGATAGAAAATTGCTCGAAGCTATTCTGTTCAAATTTGGTGGTGGCCCTGTGGGTTTAGATAATGTGGCTGCTGCGATCGGTGAGGAGCGCGATACCATAGAAGACGTGTTAGAACCCTATTTGATTCAGCAGGGTTATCTACAAAGAACACCACGTGGACGCATTGCTACGGCGAGTGCTTACGAGCATTTTGGTTTGACTGCGCCGCGTACCAATCCGAATGGGGATTTGTGGGGCGGCTGATTCCTGCTATCGACCAAACCAGATATGTATTAAATTGAATACATTGTATTGTTTTTGATACATAAACTGT
>CALKVB010000290.1 GCA_937996605.1 uncultured Oxalobacteraceae bacterium
GTTTAATGTAAGTGCCGTGGCAGCAAATCCAGTTAGCTATAGCATGACAGGAGCACCAAACGGCATGACGATTAGCGCTAACGGTGCCGTCACTTGGGCGACTCCAGTGTTAGGTAAATACAGCATCACCATTACCGCAAAAGACACACTCTCTGGTTTAACTGGTTCTGGTATGTATACAGTGACCATCGTCAATCCACCTGCACCCATCGTCACCGCTCAAGCGATCAGCGGCAAAGTCGGTACTGCCTTAAGTTTTACGCCAAGCGTAACCGCCGCGAACCCAGTAAGCTACAGTTTAAGTGGCGCACCCTCTGGGATGAGCATAAGTAGTGCTGGTGTAGTCAGTTGGGCGGCACCAGTGCTTGGCACTTACAATGTCACGATCATCGCGAAAGACAAAGCGACGACGCTAAGTGGACAAGCGAGTATCAGCGTAACGATTATCAACCCACCTGCACCTGTAATCACGGCGCAAACTGTCAATGGCACGGTAGGCACTGCCCTCAGTTTTACACCACAAGTGAGTGCATCGAATCCTGTGAACTACAGCTTGACTGGCGCACCGTCTGGTATGAGTATCGCCAGTACTGGCGTGGTCAGCTGGGCTACGCCCGTCGCTGGCAGCTATAGCGTTACCCTGATCGCCAAAGACAGCAAAACCGGGCTTAGTGGACAAGCAACGATCAATTTTGTGATCAGTGTTGCAGGCCCTGTCATCTCCGCGCCCGCGCAAACTGGTACAGTTGGTAAAGCACTAAGCGGCACTATCACCATTACCGATCCTGGTGTCAGCTATATCTCGGTTTCAATTACCGGCGTCCCGCTGGGCATGTCGATGGTGATGAGCGGCATGAATATCACTAGCAATTGGCCGTCACCGGTAGCAGGCTCCTACACATTGAAAGTAACGGTAACTGATTCAGCTGGTCGCACAGCGACCGCAAACGTGCCAATTACCATCAAATAAATGCAGCTTTTTTCTGCAGTACTGTCGAATTGAATTCGAATACAGGCATTGCAAGAACAAGTAGCATCACTAAGAATAAACACGAGATCCCTGCCAATGCGGGGATAGCTCTTGTATAAACAAAACTCCCCCCCTCAAAAAAAAAGACCGTAGTAGTCATTCAGCGGTGTAGGCGTGCTAAGCGCCTACGCCGTTTTTATATCTTTAGAAACATGACGCGGCATATGGTTTTGTCCTAAAATCTCGCCATCGCACCACATTCGCTTGATTAAGCTCTACTTTTAGGAATGAAATTTTGGAACTCTTGCACCTTGACTGTCTTGGCAAACCACTACGTCTACGCGCCTCCATGGCTGGTTGGCGACAACTAAGCTGGGACACCTATATCGTCGCTGAACAACCGGCAAGCGGATATCGCGAAGGTCATTTTAGCCATACGTTTGAGATTCAACTTGCAGAATCAAACACCCTCAACGATACCAACCCGAATGAAGCCTCCCCTACTTCACCACAAGTAGCGAGAATTCGTTTAGAAGTTGATTTGCAATGGCAAAACTTTCAATGCGCCTACCAACTATTTATCAATGATGCTCTGGTAGCGAGCGGAACTCGCACTGCGACAGACATGCAGCAACAAGCGCCACAAGCCATGCCTGAGAATATTCAAGCAAAGAAGCGCGGCAATAGCTTTGGCTTATTCGCCATGCTACTTAAACTTTTGCAGAGCGCCAAATTTGTGAAAGTCGCATTAGCTGGCCTGACCTTAGCTACCTACAGTGCTATCTTCTCATTTCAGTTTGCGCTTGCATTGATAGGCTGTTTAGTTGTGCACGAGTATGGCCATGTACGTGCCATGAAACATTTCGGCATTAAGACCAAGGGATTTTATTTGATTCCATTTTTTGGTGGCATGGCATTGACCGACGATAAAATCAACACGCGCTGGCAAGACGTGGTGATCTCGATTATGGGTCCCACTTTTGGTCTAATCCTTTCGCTGGTTTTATGGGGTGCTTATCTCGTGACGGATAACATCTTCATCGCTAACCTCGCCAATTTCAATGCATTCCTCAATTTGATCAATCTGATCCCTGTGTTACCACTCGATGGAGGGCACGTCGTCAAAAGTGTAGCCTTCTCGGCGAGCACGCGCATAGCGACCGTGTTGTTATCGCTTGGTACGGTACTCGGCATTTTCATTAGCTATCAACTTGGTTTGTTTTTCCTCGCCTTTGTTCTATTCATCGGCACACTAGATATCGTCGTCGAGTGGCGTCAACGTCATCATAGTTTGCTTCTTCCCTTGAATCGCTACGGACAAATAGTCTCCGTGGTTTGGTATATCGCTACCATGGCCATCCTCATCGGCATCATCTGGCATTTCGCTGAAACAGGAGATCCTTTACTTTCTTCACCGTTCGCGATTCTCAAAAACTAATTCTTACTGTGCGCGCAATAAAAAAGGCTCAGAATTTTCTGAGCCTTTCTTATTTTCACCGCTCACTTCCACACCCTGGTTTACTTGGTTTCCGCTTTGACCGCCGACTTTACCTCAGGAGTTTTGAACATTCCCATCACATCACGCTTACCACGTTCAAGATAAGGTACAGGTTTATCCATCCATTCAGGGCGTGCTTTTCCTAACAAATAATGATCGAAGAATTCACTCATGTGTACCGTGAAATGCTTGATATTATCGCGATCACGCAAGCCGTGTTTTTCACCATTGTAGTTGAACCAATAAGCTTCTTTGTTCAAGCGACGCAATGCAGAAAAGAACTCAATCGCTTGGTACCACGGTACGGCGTCATCATCGTCATTGTGCACCGTCAAATATGGTGTTTTGACTTTATCAATTTGGAAAATCGGTGAATTCTCGACATACTTTGCCGTACTATCCCAAGGTGTGCCGCCAATACGGCTTTGGCCTCGTTCATACTGGAAAGCGCGGCTGATACCCGCACCCCAACGAATACCGCCGTAGCCACTGACCATATTCGCCATTGAAGCACCGGCCTCAGCAGCACGGAACATATCGGTACGCGTCAACAAATAATTGATTTGGTACGCGCCCCAACTATGCCCTTGTATGCCGACACGTTTCGAGTCGACATAGCCTTGCGCCAACACCGTTTTAATCGCTGGCAAGACGGTATTCATCGCGCTTTTACCCGGGTAACCAGTGGTGTAGACGATATCGGGACGCAATACGATATAGCCATTACTGACGTAACGCGTGACGTTAATATTTTGTGCTGGTGATGGTGGCACGTAGCGATGCAGATTGTCTGTCATCTTTTCGTAGATGTAGACCATCAACGGATATTTCTTTTTAGGGTCGAAATTCTCCGGCTTAGCGATCAAGGCTTTCAGTTTCTTGCCATCCGCACTGACATATTCAATCTGTTCTTGCGTACCCCAATTGAATTGCGCTTGCTGTGGATTAGCCTGACTAATTTTCTCAGCCTTGGCAAAGTTCAAGTGACTACTCCAGAGATCAGGGAACTCCGTAAAACTTTGTTGCGTGAACAAAATGCGATCACTGTCTTTCGCCTTCATCACATTCGAAATTAGCTTGTCGCCATAAATCAAACGGCTTGGTGCGCCCGCTTGTTTAGGATCGAATTGATAGTAACCCGAGGCATGTGTGACATCATGTTCTGCGGAGAGTAGCCATGGCTGATCAGAAGGCAATGCTTTACTCTCTGTTGAACGCTTGTTATCGCCCAAATACACATAACGCAATGCGGTTTGATTTTTCTTACCCCAGCCTGCGGTTAAGTTCTTGCTGGTCTTATCCGCAAGATTCACCGACCACAAGTCAAACTGGTCGTATAACACCACACTCGCATCATTTTCTGTCCACCCGGCGACACCGTAAGGTGGCTTCAAATCTGGTGTATCACGTTCTTGATCTTCAAAGTGCGTTTTGATTTGACTAGTCAGCTCTTGCTTCTTGCCCGTACTAGTGTCGTAAGCCAACCATTGACTCTTCACGCCATCAAAGTTCAACAGGAACTTGCCTGCTGGCGATAGCTGCGGCATGAAGGCCGCTTTTTCGATCAACATCTTGGCCTGACCATTACGCAAATCAACTACATAGGCGTCGTAATACAATTTATCCCAAGACATCAATTGACGATACGGCAGACTGCTAATACCCAACGCGAATTGCGCGTTTTCATTGATCATCAATTGCGGCATATTTTTGTTCGCCAATTGGATAAAACGGCGATCACTGAGATGTACCACGCCACGATAACTGCGTTGTTTGTCGCGCTCGGCATTCACCTTTTGTACCGATTGCAATTCAGGATCTTTCCAATGCCACAGGTCGACCTTCATCGGTTCTGGTGCGTTCTTAGGCTCTGGTTTTACAATTTCGGCAGTGCTCAAAAATAAACGTTGTCCGTCTTTGCTAAAAGCGAGATCCGCGTGCTCACTCGGTGCCCAATTCATTGGCATGCCTGGGCTATTTGTATCAAGCACTAATTGTGCGGTGCTCGCTGCATCGGACCATAAGTACAAAGCAAATTGTGCTGGAATCGCATCGCTTTTTTCTGCGACTTGGGTGGCTGCTTTATTGGTTGCAGCCTCAGCCACTTTTTCAGTAGATTTTGCCTTCGCTTCAGAGGCTTTCTTTTTTGCTTGATCATCGCGATTGGTCAAAAACGCAAGTTGTTTACCTTCATCGTCAAAGCGCAAATGTTTGTAGCTGCCAGCGCCGCTTAACAGGGCCCGTGAACTAGCGTCAGACGTTTGAAAAACATACACGCCTTCAGATTCAGCGTTGCTGGCGACTAACGCTTCTTTAGTTTCGCCCTCGGCTGGTTGTTTAGCCTCTTTTGCAGGCTCTTTACCCGCCTCTTTTGCTGGTTCTTTCGCTGGCTCTTTCACTGAAACGGTATAAGCCAATACTGAGCCGCTCTTGTTCCACGCAAAGTCAGCAACATCTTTCAAGCTATGCTTCTTACTCGACGCCAAATCCCACACCAGCAATTCTGTACCGACTTCTTTTTTCTTGGCAGCGCCACCAGCACCGCCCGCAGCCGCAGCGGCTTGATCTTGATCTTGTTGATACTCGTCAGCGTCTTTGGCCGCAGGTGTCGTGTCTCTCTTAGCATTCTCTTTCACTGCTTCTAACAACACAGCCACAAAGTTGCCACCTTCCTCTGGCACACTAAATTTCTTCACGCGCTCTAGGCTTTCCACTTTGCCGGTCGCCAAATCCATCACACCCACGCCTGCTTTTGGCGCATCTTCTGGCTTCTTCTTTTCTTTCTTTGCCTTATCTAACTCAGCGCGCGTTGGCGCAATTGCGAATACGACATAATGGCCATCTTGGGTAAATACTGGCGTAGTACCACGTGGCGAGCGCCACTCGCGCCCGTCTTGTAAATTCTTAACCACCACTTCACCATCAGATTCTTGCCCATGCAGCGAGTAGGCTGCCCAAACGCCATCGCGACTAAGAACAGGTGTTTGTATGCTACGCCAATTTGCGTAGACATCATGTGTGATGAGCTTCTTAACGCCACTTTGAATGGCGGTCTCAGCTTTTGGTTTACTGACAGCGGCGTCTTGCGCCAAACTCACCGTGCTCAACGAAAAACCAAGCACCAAAGCGATCGCGCTAGCAGCTAGTTGGCGCCCAACACCGTGGGAAGTTTTCGCAGTGCTGAAAATAGTTGTTTGCATCGATTTCTCCATCATAAATCAGCACTGCATTTTTTGCGTGCGTTGTTTTACTTAACCCTGAATTTGCAAAGTTTTGACAACCTTGCCTTCACCTTTTTCACCCATACCGGAGCCGCTATTTTTATTCTCTTTCTTGACTGCGACTAAACGATCTCCGACGACGCCATACACCCACTCTTCTTCGTTCTTGAGATCAAAACTCACCACCAAGAAAGCACGTCCATGAATACTTTGTGCACTGCGGCTGGCCAAAGGCGTACCATCAGCCGCAATCCAAACATCGAGTGAGCCCTCAAACTTCTTCATGTATTTACGATCGCGCTCGGGCAATCTATCCATCGACAATTCAAAGTTCAAGACACGAGCGGGTTTGCCGCCGTAGGAATCATTGCGCTCACCTTTGAAGTTGGCTTTATCCATAATGCGACTCAACGACGAGGCCGCAAACAACATAGGACGTAAAGCGGATGAATTAACCTCACTTAAGGCACTCAAGGTGGGAGTCTTCGCCTTGCTGTCTTTTTCCTTGAGGCGCTCTTCTGCATCTAATTTACTGAGCATGTCTTTACTGTACAAGACTTGAAGTCCACGTGTCCCTTCTTCAAGACTTACAACCGCATGACCCGCGTTTTCTTCGACATCCTTACCATCACCTTGACGATTCCAAGTCTTGGCTTCGACCACCGCTTTCAAGGGAGTTTGCCCTTGCAGGCGTGCCAAGGCAGACTTTAAATCAGTCAAGCCATCGGCATAAGCAGTGTTACTGAGTAAAGATAAAAACAGGGCAGAAATCAGCCCTGAGCGAATATTTGTTTGCATACCTATCCTTCGTTTCGATGTTCGTTCGCATCAACTCTCGCCTCATGCCAAGAACGCCGCGTTGGCGACTTTGACAAACAAAACTAGCGAGAGTTCCCATCTACCTGTAAGGACGCAAGATATACTAATAATGCCGATTGCGCATCATCGGCCGCATATTTCAATTGCTTTTGATTTAAATGCGAAGCTGACCAGTTGGACGTAGAAATTCGTTTTGATTTTTGCAAGACCTGACCGAAATACTTTTCTACCGCGGCTTTCGCGCCCATTTGACGCTTACGGTCAGTGCTGAGAGCGCGCGACAGATCAAGAACCTTCTGAACTTTGACGCCTAATTTATTGAGCAAGCGTTGATTATCGTCACCCAGGCCAAAGCCGACTTTGAGAATATTCGTCGACTCCAACACATCTTTTAATAGTGCACGCACCAATTCGACTTGAGCACTCGTCACCACAGGGAAGAGAAAAGCCCATTCCGGCGTAGCGAGTTGCACCAAATGTGGGCCATCGGAATCTTGACCACGCATAAAGATGGGCTTCGATTCGGTATCAAAACCCAACACAGCTTCTGCCATCAAATGCAGGCGTGCTTGTTGCAGGCTTTTGTCATCCTGTACCAAGACTATCTTTTGCTCTGCAATACCAAGGTAATGAGGTAATGATGGTGCTTGCGTATCATTCATACATCGCCTTGATCATGATAGGTTTGGTCGCCATAGCGTATTGACGAATATCGAATTTAGGGTTCACTAAAGCCTCACTAAAGCCTCACAGAGGGCTCACTGA
>CALKVB010000291.1 GCA_937996605.1 uncultured Oxalobacteraceae bacterium
CCCTGTGTCGGTGGCTAATGGCAAGCATTTAACAACGATTGAAGCAATCGGTGCAGATCCTGTCGGTAAAATCGTTCAAGAAGTATGGATTCAACACGATGTAGCACAATGTGGCTATTGTCAGAGCGGGCAAATCATGAGCGCGACGGCTCTACTTAAGTCAAATAAACACCCGACCGACCAACAAATAGAAAACGCCATGGCCGGCAATATTTGTCGCTGCGGCACCTATCAACGCATTCGCACAGCGATCAAAGCTGCTGCAAAACAATTGGCTTAATTGCTCAGGATCGAAAGGAAACAATATGAAATTCGACCAACAAGAAAATTTAAGCCATTTACCAACAATACTCCAACGCTTTCTCAAAGAAACAAGTAATGGTGAGGATACCGTACAAAACCGTCGACAATTTCTAAAGCTAAGTATAGGCGCTGGCTTTTCACTAGGTATGTTCACGTTGAGTGCAAATGCTCAAGAAACCGCGCAGGGATCCGTTGGTTTGAAGCCCTTCCAACAACCTCAAGCGTTTGTGAATATTGCCAGCGATGGTATCGTGACAGTGACGATCAATCGTCTCGAGTTTGGTCAAGGCGTGCAGACAGCACTGGCGCTGATCTTAGCTGAAGAATTAGATGCGGATTGGAGTAAAGTTCGTAGCGTCCACGGCAATGCCAATCCCGCTTATGTTGATCCCGCATTTGGTATGCACATTACCGGTGGTTCAGGTTCTGTTAAAAATTCGTTTACTCAGTATCGTGAGCTTGGTGCGCGAGCTCGTAGCATGTTGATCGCGGCTGCAGCAGCAAAATGGAACGTCTCCCCTGCTTCCATTCATACAGAAGCCGGTGTGCTGATTAGTGCCGATGGCCGTAAAATGAGCTATGCAGAAGTGTCGGATTCAGCGATGCAACAAGCCGTACCAACCCAAGTGTCTTTAAAAGATCCAAAACAATTTCGACTGATCGGCAAACACACAGGTCGCTTGGATGCTCGCGCCAAATCCACTGGTGCACAACAATTCGGTATTGACGTGCAAAGACCCGGCATGTTAACTGCGGTGATTGCTCATCCGCCTGTTTTCGGAGCCAAGATCAAAAGTATTGATGATACTGCTGCTAAAAAGATTGTCGGTGTAAAAGCAGTCTTTCGTACACCAGTGGACCGCGGCGGAGAAGGTGTCGCGGTCGTGGCTGAAGGCTATTGGGCTGCCAAACAGGCGCGCGATGCGCTTAAGCTAGAATGGAATACAGACGGACTAGAGTTAGTTGATTCAACAAAGCAAAAAAAGCAGTATCAAGCTTTAGCGAAAACGACCGGCAAACTCAAATATAACGACGATGTTAGTGCATTGAGTAAGACATCGAAAAAGATATCTGCTGAATTTTACTTTCCGTATCTTGCACATGCGGCAATGGAGCCGCTTAATTGCACCATTGAAGTCACTGGTGACGGCGCAGAACAAAAAGCACAGATCTGGGTCGGAAGCCAGATGCCAGGCATGGATAGCATGGCTGCAGCCCAAGCTTTGGGCATCGCACCTCAAAACGTGATGATTCATGTGCAAATGGCCGGTGGTGGTTTTGGCCGCCGTGCAGTGCCAACTTGCGATTATGTTACAGAGAGTGCGCACCTGACCAAGCTTGCTCTTGCGATGGGGATTAAAGCACCAATTCGCACCATGTGGTCTCGTGAAGATGATATACATGGTGGGTATTACCGTCCCGCGCATTTACATAAAGCTGAAATCGCCTACGATGATAAGGGTAGAGTTTTGGCTTGGGATCATGTTATCGTCGGTCAATCAATCGTTGCTGGCAGTCCATTCGAATCTTTTCTAATTAAAGATGGAATTGACGGTACCGCAGTGGAAGGTATGCGTGAACCTTATCATGTGCCAATGCGCTTATCAGTGCACCACCCAAAGGTGAACGTGCCCGTATTATGGTGGCGCAGCGTAGGATCCACTCATACCGCATTTGTAATGGAAACCCTACTCGATGAGCTAGCCCGCAAGACACAACAAGATCCAGTGGCGTACCGATTCGATCTAATGGCAGACAAAGCGCCGCGCCATAAGGCGGCATTAATGCTCGCAGTCGAAAAATCTGGCTATGGCAAACGAAAATTACCTAAAGATCAGGCATGGGGCGTCGCGGTACACGAATCATTTGAAACGGTAGTCGCTTATGTGGTGACAGCATCAGTCAAGGATGGAAAGCCGCGGCTTCGTAGCGTGACTGCAGGGGTACACTGTAACTTAGCCGTCAATCCAAAAACGATTGAAGCACAAATCCAAGGCGCGGCAGTCATGGCACTAAGCATGTGCTTACCGGGTTCAGAAATAACTCTGAAAGATGGAAAAGTTCAGCAAAATAATTTCAATGATTACACGGTAGCGCGTATGTCAGATGTTCCAGATATTGACGTCCATATTGTGCCGAGTGCTGATGCGCCTACTGGCATTGGTGAGCCAGGCTTACCACCGCTCGCTCCCGCATTCGCCAATGCAATTGCCCGTCTAACAGGAAAAAATCTGCGTAGCTTGCCGTTTAAAATAGCCTAAGACTAAAAGCTATTGACCTAGATTTTAGTTAATAGCTCCTAGGTCTGAAATAAAATAAAGGGTGTCACCTTGCAAGTGAACACCCTCTATTTTTTAAACTCATTTTTCTACTTACGGCATGTCCGTACGACTAATGCTTAGCTTCCCATGATGGGCTTTGTAGAAGCGGAAGAACAGCAAACCAAATAATCCACCTGATGCGGTCATCATTACAATGAGAAATATTACCACCGGCGTGTCTAATAACAACTCGCGAGACATTTTAATTTGTCCTGCAGGAATTGTTGGATCATTCGGGGACGGCGCTTTGGGCGCGGCAACAACGACAGCATTCATCACCTGTCCACTGACAACTGGGAACTCTTTACTCGCTACTTTCATCCCATTTTTTTCACATG
>CALKVB010000292.1 GCA_937996605.1 uncultured Oxalobacteraceae bacterium
CCTAAGCTAAAGCCACTGTGTTTTCTTCTCAAAAGAAGGAGGTGGCTGATGCCGATGGCGCGTAGTCGTTATGTCTCTTTGGAGGCAACCCCGTATTATCACTGCGTGGGGCGCTGTGTACGTCGCACCAAATAAGACAGCCATATTTGAGTAAAAAACCACACTCGTTAAACAAGTCCGAACGTAAATCGGACAGTGTTTGACGAGTGTAAAAACCTGAATTATTCTGCAGTCTCATTCAAGAACTGCCCCGCTGGTGGCAGGTAGTTTTAAAAACTAGCATCATCATCGCGAGGAAACTCGCATCGTAAAATCGAGGGCTTCGGCTCTCCACAAACGTCTCTTCGAGGCGAAAAGTAACAAGCTGCAGACACCCATTGCTGCAGCGGGCCACAAGCCTGGGAACACCCAAGTTACGTCTGCATAAAGCGCAGTCGTAACCAACAAAAGATCCGCAAAATATCGCAGATCCAATGCAATCAAAGCCTCACGGCAAATCAGATCAGCGCTTGAGAAATTAAGCGTTGGGTCAACATCACAACTTCAAAAGCAACACAAGAAGTAGCGCAGAAACATCGATCGTTTTTGCACAACAAAGATGCCAGAAAACATCGGCATCCACAGTCACATCCAAACGCAAGTGGCCACCAAAATCGACATGCACCAAGCATGTTGGTTGCGGTGGCCACAAGCGATGGATGCCGACCATCCACAGTGTGCGGATTTCTTCTGCACGCTAATTTCCATCACACACACAACACACGATCAGCTAAGCACAGCCGTTTTTTAGGCGGCGAAAGCGCATCGTCACTGGTGGCCTGCTGCCAGTGACGATGCCTGTAAAACCGCGCCCAGCTTAGCTTTAACGGGATGCCCTGTCAGTGATCGTCGTCAGTGACGCGCCGTTTAGGCGTGTATCAGAAGCCCGATCGACCATTACGGTTGTTCGGGCTTCAACTCAAATCAAAACATAAAACGTGCGTGAGGCGCACCCCGTAAGTCTTGGGCTAATGACTTCTGCTTGTTGCTTTCTCCACGAGAACGCCCAGCAGTGCCAAGACGTGATGCAGCGCGGGCAAGCAGTAAAAATCTGCACAAGAAGGGAGTGGTGTCCCTCGGCTGAGTACCCCTCTGTATGGCTGCGGCCCTACAGATTGCCATTAACACTTACCAAAAAGAACAACACCATGCAGCTAAGAAAAAAGCAGTAATCAGGCAACCAAATTTAGGAGCTATATATGAATGACTTAATTTATGGGCTTAGAAAACTTTGCGATCGGAACGCCGATGGCAGTTTCGCGACGCGCGCCAATCGGCAAGGCATGCTCACGATGATGGGGACCCAGTTGCGTGAAATGGGCTACCACCACATGCACGTTGAGAGTTTGAAACCAAAACACGTGGATGCATTGCTTGCCAAATGGAATATGGAAGGTGTCGCAGTTGGCACAGTTAAAAATCGGATGAGCGCGCTACGGTGGTGGGCCGAGAAAATCGGCAAACCAAACATGATCGCTCGCCAAAACAATAACTATGGCATCGACAAACGTGTGTTCGTCACGAACGTTTCAAAGGCGAAGGTATTAGATAGCGACAAGCTAAATTGCATCACAGATCCCTATACCATCGTGTCTTTGAGACTGGAAGCGGCCTTCGGTTTGCGTCGCGAAGAAAGCATCAAAATTATTCCTGGGTGGGCTGATCTGGGTGACGTTCTGCGCTTAAAAGACTCATGGACCAAGGGCGGAAAATATCGCGAAATTCCGATTCGCACGAATGCACAAAAGACGCTGCTGCAGGAAGCAAAACAGTTGGCTGGCACCGGTAGTTTGATTCCTAAGGGGATGAACTATCGAGATCAGCTCAATCGCTTCCGTTCGCAGTGCGCATCGGTGGGCATCCACCGCGTCCATGGTCTGCGCCATCAATATGCCCAAACGCTGTATTTCGATTTGACAGGTTGGCAGAGCCCCGCGGCTGGCGGCCCTTCTTTAAAACAGCTGACTGCTGAGCAGAAAGTGGTCGACCGCAACGCACGTCAAACCATCTCTGTGGAGATGGGTCATCACCGTATCCAAATCACCAGCGTTTATCTAGGGAGCTAAACATGAAAAATCCAATCAATTTAGAAGGTGAAGCGAGTGTCCCAAGAATGCCCGATGTTGGGACAGAAAGTGCAGTGCTGCCAGTTTCTCTAGAGGTAAAAAACACTGTGCCAGACGAGGCGCCAATCACTGCAAATGCGACAGTCGGGGGAGGAAATGGTGGTAAGCCACCAAAGCGATGCAAAAATAAAGATATGCGACCACGCGAGTACCTCACATGTGAGGAGGTTGAGACGTTGACGCGATTGGCGAGGAAATCGACACGTAATCCGATTCGTGATGCCGCCATGATTCTGATGGCGTTCCGGCATGGATTGCGGGTGTCGGAATTGTGTGCGCTAAGCTGGAGGCAAATCGACTTTGATGCTGGTCGAATCGATGTGATTCGCATCAAAAATGGATACTCATCACCACACCCCTTATCGGGTGATGAGTTGCGTTTGCTGCGCCAAATTCAACGTGGAAAGGTGGCGTCTCCCTATATTTTTACATCGGAACTAGGAACACCCTTATCGACCGATGGCTTTCGCAAAATGCTGTCTCGCTTAGCGAAGAAAGCAGGCTTCGCCTTTTGCATCCATCCCCACATGCTGCGTCATGCATGCGGTTTCAAGTTGGCTAATGACGGTGTCGATACGCGCACAATTCAAGATTACCTTGGCCACAAAAACATCCAGCATACGGTGACGTACACGAAGCTCTCGATGGATCGGTTTCATGGTTTGTGGAAAGGCTAAGGTGGTTGGTCTTATTTTTTTATTCTTCTTTTTTTTAAACAAAAAAACCTCCCCTAACCCCAGCTAGTCGCTGGGGTTAAAGGGAAGTTTCTGAATTTTTAACTTAGCTGCTAAGGAAAAACCATGCAATTAGCTATGCGCCTGAGCCAACACGGTTTCCAACATTTCCATCACAAACTTCTGCTTCAACTTAGGCAGCTCACTGATGCGCTCGATGCTGCGCTCCAGTTGCGAAGCTGGACCACGTTTGCCAGAGCGACGTTTCGTTTCCGTTTCGCCGAAGAGTTCTTCAAGCGAGACGTCGAACAAGTGGGCCACGATGGGTAAGGCGGAGACGGGAATACGTCGACGCCCTACTTCATAGGCTTGCACGGTTTGTTGTGAAATGTTCAAAGCCTCGGCTAATTGAACTTGGGTGATGTTATTGGCCTTACGCAAAGTGGCAATACGCTCTCCGAGCTCAATGAAAAATTCGCGTTCATCAGCAGTAATGGTCATGGTCTTAATTGGCAAGGAATGGAATGTGACAGCCATAAGATAACCCATGTTTTACAAAATGAAGTTGATGATACCACGAAACGTAGTATACTCAAGTCGAGTTATTTTTATTTTTACCTACTTGACAGGTTTTTAGCCTGAGCAAGAAAAAAGAGGCCGAAATGGCAAGAATTCCAGAAATTGAAATCGAGCGGCTAAAAAAAGAGGTGTCCTTAGTGCGTTTAGTGGAAGCGTCGGGGATCGTCTTGAAGAAACAAGGCAAAGATTATGTGGCATGCTGTCCGTTCCACGGAGACAGCACGCCGAGTTTCATCGTTACTCCGAGTAAAAACCTGTACCACTGCTTTGGCTGCGATGCAGGTGGAGGACCAATTGACTGGCTGATGCAGTTTCATAAGCTATCGTTTCGCGCAGCGGTCGAACGATTAAAAAGTGAATTGGGCTTAAGTGAAACGCCACCACCAGTAGAGCCGCTCACCACGAGCAAATTGAAAGCAGCGCCTCTTCCTTTAGCTGCTAATGCCGATGCACAAGTCGATATGCGGCAAGTGCTGGACTACTATCACGAGACGTTAAAGAAAAGCCCTGAAGCATTGGCCTATTTGCAGGCACGAGGTCTTACTCATCCAGATTTGATCAGCCGTTTCAGGTTGGGATTTGCTAATAGAACCTTGGGCTATCGCTTACCAAATAAGGCGTGGAAAGATGGACAAGAAGCGCGTGGACGCTTGCAAGAGATTGGGCTGTTGCGCGAATCTGGTCATGAACATTTCAATGGGTCACTGGTGATTCCGGTCATCGATCCGCATGGTGTGATCCATGAAATTTACGGTCGCAAGATCCTTGATAATTTACGTGCTGGCACGGCGTATCACTTGTATTTGCCGGGTGAACATG
>CALKVB010000293.1 GCA_937996605.1 uncultured Oxalobacteraceae bacterium
GGTAAATCCGTATAAAAAGTGAAAGTTTTATTTTGATTTTACGTGAGTATATCAGAAACATCTATATAATTATTTGTTAATTTTCCTGTTTTTATGTTTCTTTGTAATAAGTCGTAAATAGTAAATTCAACACCTTCTGCTGCATTTGAAACATTAAGAATTTCTTGTACAGGATTAGGATAAATATTAATTGAAGAAATACTTTCTTCATTTTTACTTTCTTGTGGATAGTGACGCTACCACTGATTTTCTTTCCGCCGATTTACTTCTTTGTGCAGCCACTGCTATGGGGATGGCTGACGTATCGCATCATGGCCTATGACGCTTTGGCGGCATATGCAGATGCAGAAGAGAGTCAAACCATCTTCAGCCAGCATCGTGGTTCTTTACTGTTGATTGGTGTCGCAGCAGGCTGGTTTGGTACGCTGCCAAGTGCGTTGTGGCTGGGGGGCGCCATGTCTTTGGCTTATGTCGCCTTCTTCCCGTTTTTTGTCAGCGTCGCGATTTGGCTGTACTTACTGATCTTCATCTACAGCGGATGTTGGTTTCAATATTATTGTTTGCAAGCTCTGCAGAAGTTGCGCGAGAGTCGTCAAGCAAGTATCAAGACGATTAGTCCTGATTTAGACGAAAAGCGCAGCAATGAACTTCTAGAAAATAAATAATTGAGTGAAAGTGAGAGAGTGAGATGGGCATAGGTTTAATTATTGTCGGTGATGAGATTCTATCGGGTAAACGTCAAGATCAACATTTACCCAAAGTGATCGCTTTACTGAAAGAGCGTGGTCTGAGTTTGGATTGGGCCGAATATGTGGGTGACGATAGAAACCGTATCACGGCAACTTTGCAGCGTAGTTTTGCTAGCGGTGATATCGTGTTTAGCACCGGTGGCATCGGTGCGACGCCTGATGATCATACACGTCAATGTGCAGCCGCTGCCTTGGGTTTGTCAATTGAATTGCATCCTGAAGCGAAGCGCCTCATTCAAGAGCGCATACTCGAAACTGCATCGACGGCGGATAAACCTGCAGACTTAAATTCACCCGATCATTTGCACCGTTTAAAAATGGGGGAGTTTCCTGAGGGTGCCGAGATTATTCCTAACCCGTTTAATAAAATTCCTGGATTTGCGATTCGCCAGCACTATTTTGTACCTGGCTTCCCAGTAATGGCTTGGCCTATGATCGCTTGGGTCTTGGATACGCATTACGCCCATTTATTTCATCAACAAGCGCATGAGGAAAAATCGGTGTTGGTGTTTGAGGTGGCAGAATCAACGCTCACGCCGATGATGGAAGATCTGGAACAACGCTACCCACAGGTTAAAGTGTTTAGCTTGCCGAGCGTGGGATCAGAGACTATGCGTCGTCATATCGAACTGGGTGTAAAGGGTGAACCAAATCAAGTCCAGCAAGCCTATGTGGAAATGTTGGGTGTCCTCGATGGATTTCATATGGAATATCAATCGACCAACGTTGATTAGTTGAACAATTCTAGCCAGATTGCCTACATTAGCTAGACTCGCGTCTGATTTGGAAGGAGCAGTATGAACAAAATACGATTCACACTATTCTCAATGAAAGACGCCTTGCTAGCGTTTGGACCCATGACGGTACTGGTCGTGTTTTTGGTCGCAGCGACTTTGTATTTCGTGGAACCCGCGCCAGGAAAAAAATTAGATTTTGTTGGCGGTCAGGAGAATAGCGCCTACGATCATTTTGCCCAGTTGTATGCCACCGAATTGGCAAAAAATCAGATTGAGTTGAGATTGCACCGATCGCAAGGTTCTATCGAAAATTTAAATCAAATTCGTGATCCCAATTCCATCGTTGATATTGGTTTCGTACAGAGTGGTTCTACCAATCAAGAAGAGGCAGAAGCTCAGGGTTTGATTTCCTTAGGTAGCTTGTTTTACGAGCCTGTTTGGATTTTTTATCATTCTAAGAAAGAGTTAAGTAATCTCGCAGATTTCAAAGGCTTACGGGTCAATGTGGGGCCTGATGGTTATGGCGTGCATAAACTCTTTACTCAAATTATTGGTGTGAATAATTTAAGTGATGATGATTTTGAACTACAACGATTAGATAGTTCAGCTGGAACGGCTGCGTTTCTCGATGGAAAAGTCGATGTATTGGTAATGAGCGCTGCTTCTGATTCGCTCTTGGTGCAAATGCTGTTGCAAACACCAGGTGTACGTTTATTTGATTTTGCTCAGGCAGAAGCATACACCCGACGCTTACCTTTTCTGTCGCATGTGGTTTTACCACGCGGCATCGTTGATATCGGTAAAGATATTCCAGCACGCGATTATCACTTGATCTCACCCACGGCAACATTGGTCGCGCATGAGAGCCTTCATCCTGCTTTGATCAGTTTGTTTCTGCAAGCAGCCAAAAAAATACATGGTGGCGCAAATTGGTTCAGTGATCAAAACGAGTTCCCCTCCGATCGTTACACAGAGATTCCGGTCGACCCGCAAGCAGAAAAATTTTATCGCAGTGGTCAACCTTTTTTACAGCGTTATCTGAGCTTTTGGATGGCGAATTTTTTAGAACGCATGTGGGTAGTGCTACTGACTTTTGGTGCCTTGGCCTTACCTTTGTCAAAAGTGATTCCGCCCTTATATCGTTGGCGTATTCGTTCGCGTGTTTATCGTTGGTATGGTCAGTTAAGATCAGTGGAAATGGCGATGGAAGGCTTAGATAGAGCCCAGCGTAAGAAGGCCGCAGAAGCACAATTAAAACGACTCGATGAGATTGAAGAAAAGGTCAATCAAATTTCAATTCCTCTTGCTTATGCAGATGAATTGTATGGCTTACGTAGCCACATTAATTTTGTTCGTAAGCGCGTGCAGGGCGACTTCTAAAGTAAAAAAACGAAGCCTAGGCTTCGTTTTTTGTTGGGGATCTTTAGATAAACCCCATCGGCACAGAGACACACGAATTTGCAAGATGGAGGGGAGTATCTTGCGCATTCACAGGTAGGTGTGTGGCTCTGTGCGTCAGTGGTTCTTTCTTCATCAAATTGCTTATTCTGGCGCATTGCGTTGTTGCCTATCCTCGCCATACTTGAGTATGGCTGCGGGAGGCGCCTAGCACTGCATCCAGACTAAGCAATTTGAAGTGTTACGGTTTGCTCGCTGGCGCATTGCGTTGTTGCCTGTCCCCATCGTACCTAATACTTGAGTATAGCTGCGGTAGGCCACAGTTCACATACGCACTGCATCCAGACTAAGCAATTTGAAGTGTTACGGTTTGCTCGCTGGCGCATT
>CALKVB010000294.1 GCA_937996605.1 uncultured Oxalobacteraceae bacterium
AGCTTTCGCCAACTTCGGTATTCAATTCAGAAACTGAAAATCTCCGATGAGTAGTGTTGGCGTATCTTTACCTAAGATCTAAATCCATAATTCATCTTCAAGTTCTTCACAAAAAATGGTGAAAAGTACTGTTCACTTTGGCATCACCTATTTTTACAGAGCACTACATATAGTGCTTCGTTTGCCAATTTCTTCAGCGAAATAACTAAATCTAGTGTCAAATTTACGACAATAGAATCGCACTTTTGAGTCCTTATTCTTGTCAATGCACAGTCTTTAAGCAGTTGCATGTTAGTACCTGCTTACTCTCTCGTAGGCGTGTATTTGAGGGTCTTGTAAAGTCAAACGGAACTCTGCAAGTCGTAATAAATAATCTTCAAATTTCTTTGAAAAAGCGGTTGCGCTGATTTAGGTGTGGCACTAGAATTAGTGCAAATAAAAATAAACGCACTAGATCTAGTGGTTTGAGAAAAGTTTCTCTCGGTTATTTTTCGCGTCCCGTTCCCTTAATTACTGATATTTACATACATAGTTTTTACTTACTTGTAGGTAGAGTTGAACATCGGTGCGCAAACAAGTCGTTGAAGTGATGGTTATCAAATTGGGTGTGTACATCCAATCAAATTGAGCAGTAGCAGTACGTGATGGACGAATGAGATATTCGTCACAAAAGTAGTTGAAACGTAGTGGCAGCACAGACATCGCAACACATTCATATTAATAAGATCCTGAACCTGGAGGCGAAATGCACTCTTCTATAGAAACATCACCAATCCAAACATTTGATTCGGCAGCTGCCTTTGCGAGTCTTGAAGCTCGCTCGCCAGCAACGACCACGAGTTATAGCGACTATCGAATTATTCGTCGAAATGGCGCAGTGGTAGGGTTCGAACCGTCCAAGATCGCGATCGCAGTGACGAAAGCGTTCTTGGCTGTAAATGGTGGACAAGGTGCAGCTTCTGCTCGTATCCGCGAATTAGTGGAACAGTTGACCAATACCGTGGTGAACGCATTGGTACGCCGTCAACCAGCAGGTGGCACGTTTCATATTGAAGATATCCAAGACCAAGTTGAACTTGCTTTGATGCGTTCTGGCGAACATGATGTCGCGCGTGCTTATGTGTTATATCGCGCCAAACGTATGGAAGAACGCCGTTTGCAACTCGAAGCCCAAGCGGCCGGTAAACAAGAAGCATCTGCACCACAAATTCATGTCATCGTTGATGGCCGTCCACAGGTCTTAAACGTGGCACAAGTGCGCGCTTTGATTTCTGCAGCTTGTGTTGGCCTCGAAAAATTGGTTGATGCTGAAGCGATTCTAATTGAAACATTGAAAAATTTGTACGATGGCGTACCAGTAGAAGAATTGCATAAATCTGCGATTTTGGCTGCACGTGCGATGATGGAAAAAGAGCCAGCATACAGCCAAGTTACCGCACGTTTGTTGTTGCATACAGTTCGTAAAGAAGTGTTTGGTCGTGAGGTTGCGCAACAAGATGCGGCGACAGAATACGTTGAATACTTCCCTAAATTCGTCAAGAAAGGTATCGAAGCAGGTTTGCTTGATGCGAAACTTGGCCAATTCGATTTGAAGAAATTGGCGAATGCGATTGTCAGTGATCGTGACTTGCAATTTGGTTACCTCGGTTTACAAACTTTGTATGACCGCTACTTCTTGCATATCCGTGATGTCCGTATCGAGATGCCACAAGCTTTCTACATGCGCGTTGCCATGGGCTTGGCCTTGAATGAAATTGATCGTGAAGCTCGTGCGATCGAGTTCTATAACCTGCTGTCGACTTTCGATTTCATGAGTTCGACTCCGACACTATTTAATAGCGGTACACAGCGCTCGCAATTGTCCTCTTGCTATTTGACGACTGTTGCGGATGATCTTGATGGTATTTACGAAGCGATCAAAGAAAATGCTTTGTTGGCGAAATACGCTGGCGGTTTGGGCAACGATTGGACTCCAGTACGTTCTTTAGGTGCACACATCAAGGGTACAAATGGTAAATCACAAGGTGTGGTTCCATTCTTGAAAGTGGTCAACGACACTGCAGTGGCGGTGAACCAAGGCGGTAAACGTAAAGGTGCGGTCTGTGCTTACCTCGAAACTTGGCACATGGACGTAGAAGAATTCTTGGAATTGCGTAAGAACACAGGTGACGACCGTCGCCGTACGCATGATATGAATACATCGAACTGGATCCCAGATCTGTTCATGAAGCGTGTGATGGAGAAGGGCGATTGGACTTTATTCTCACCTTCTGACGTTCCAGACTTGCACGACAAGTTTGGTAAAGCGTTTGAAGAGGCATACACTGCCTACGAAGAAAAAGCGGCACGTGGCGAGATCAAATTGTCCAAGAAAGTCGCTGCACTCGACTTATGGCGCAAGATGTTGTCGATGTTGTTCGAAACAGGTCACCCATGGATCACATTCAAAGATCCATGCAATATCCGTTCTCCACAACAGCATGTTGGTGTAGTACATAGCTCCAACTTGTGTACAGAAATTACCTTGAACACCAATGACAGTGAAATCGCTGTATGTAATTTGGGTTCTGTGAACATGCCAGCGCACATGAAAGATGGCAAACTTGATCACGAAAAACTCAAGCGTACGATCACAACGGCAATGCGTATGTTGGATAACGTTATCGATATCAACTACTATGCTGTGAAAAAAGCGCGTGACTCTAACTTGCGTCACCGTCCAGTGGGTTTGGGTATCATGGGCTTCCAAGATTGCTTGCACATGATGCGCATCCCATATGCATCGATGGATGCAGTGCAGTTCGCCGACACCTCGATGGAAGCGGTCTGCTACTACGCTTACTTAGCTTCTACAGAATTGGCGCAAGAACGCGGTCGTTATAGTTCTTACACAGGTTCCTTGTGGGATCGCGGCATCCTGCCACAAGATTCTGTGAAGTTATTGGCGCAAGAACGTGGCGGTTATTTGGAAGTAGATACTTCTGAAACTATGGATTGGTCCATCGTGCGTGACCGTATCAAACAATACGGTATGCGTAATTCCAACTGTGTGGCGATTGCGCCAACAGCGACGATCTCTAATATTATTGGTGTTGCTGCTTGTATCGAGCCAACTTACCAAAACCTTTATGTGAAATCGAATTTGTCAGGTGAGTTCACTGAGATTAATGAACACTTGGTACGTGACCTGAAAGAACGCGGCTTGTGGGATGACGTCATGATCTCCGATCTGAAATACTTCGACGGTAGCTTGGCAAAGATCGATCGTAT
>CALKVB010000295.1 GCA_937996605.1 uncultured Oxalobacteraceae bacterium
ACGTTTGGGGAAAGAAACGGACCAAGTATTGCATAAGGATGTACGTGATTTGGCGATGCCTCGCTCTGCCATGTATGTACCGATGATGCTGCAGGAAAAAGTGATTGGGGTGATTTCAGTACAAAGCCACTTCGCGAACGCTTTTCATGAAAACGATTTAGTGATTTTACGTTCCTTGGGGGCTTATGCCGCAGTAGCTTTCGACAATGCTGAGTCTTATCTTCGATTACAGCAAACGCAAAGTAAATTGGTAGAGCAGGAAAAATTGGCAGCTTTAGGTTCTGTGGTTGCAGGCGTTGCCCATGAACTCAATACGCCTATCGGCAATAGTTTGTTGACCGCGAGTTCCTTAAATGAAATCACTGAAGTTTTTGTGGATGAAATAAACACCGGGACGATACGGCGATCTCGCCTCGACGCTTATGCCAATAAAGCGAGAACCGCCTGCGATTTACTGATACGCAATTTATCTAATGCTGCAGACTTAATTACGAGCTTTAAACAAATTGCGGTCGATCAAACTTCGGATCAGCGCCGACAGTTTGAACTTCATACTATGGTAAAAGAGATCATGTTGACGCTTTCGAATCGTCTGCGTCGTGATGAACATGAAGTGAGTATGGATGTGGCTGAAGGTATTTTAATGGATAGCTTTCCCGGACCGTTGGGGCAGGTGTTGACTAATCTGGTGATGAATGCGATCTTGCATGGATTTGAAGATCAACGCGGTGGAAAGATTATTTTGCGTGGAAGAAAAATCGACGAAAATACGGTTCATTTGCAAATGATGGATAACGGCAAAGGCATCGCCGAGGAAAATTTAGGCCGCATTTTTGAACCTTTTTTCACCACCAAAATGGGACAAGGTGGTAGTGGTCTTGGGCTTCATATTACCTATAATATTGTGACTGGCGTGCTTGGTGGAAGCATCAAGGTGACTAGTACGTTAGGCAAAGGTACATGTATCGATTTGGTGCTACCTGTAGTCGCACCACAGACGCCAGAACTGTAAATGTTCGCACCGTGAAGATCCAAAAAAACAAACGTGCAATACGCTTGTCACGTATCTTTGTTAAAATCAAAACTTACGCAAAATAGACGCTGATACCCTTGAGCTTGCCTCAACGAGGTGTTGGCTGCTTCAGTCTTACATCCCAGACTTCAGTATGGATGAGGAAAGTTTAGCCAGCGAAATTTTGTGTAAATCCTAACAATAGTTCTTCGACTCGGGCACATCATAGCTAGTGTGGTTAGCACCTGTAGTTTCGGCTCCGTTCAACAGATGTGGGCAGACGTGGGTGGGCAACCGTACTTCGACATATTGAATCGGTCGCACGCTAGTAGAGTTACTGGCGCTGGCCATGCGAATAATGCCTTTTGAGAAGCTGCCTATGTCTATCCCATTGTTTGAACTGAACCATCCAGCACGTGTACCTTTAGCTGCAGAAATACACTCGCGTCCATTCCTCAACTTGCAAGCGTCCGAGTTACTCACACATTTTGCGATTTATGCCAGCTCGTCACCTGATCTGAATACGAATGCGCAACAGCACCAAGCCTACTTGTTGCAACAACTCTGCACCCACTTTGGTGTGAGTGGTCCCGCCAGCGATGCTAAATATTTTTATTTCGATTTTGGACATTTTCGCTTGAAGTGGGAGTGCCATACTGAATTTGCCAGCTACACGTTCGCTCTTCATTTAGAGCAACGACAAGCACAAGTACAGAGTTTGGAAGAGCTATTTGCGCAGATGCCTGTACACCAAGTGCCAAGTGCTTGGCTTCATCTTTTGCAAGGCCAAGTCTTGGTCGCAGCGCATTTAGTGCTGCTTGCGAAAGCTCCTGCCGGTGAAGAGATCCTGGAGCAAATACAGAGCGTATTTCGTGGTAACACGTTAGCTGCGAGCTATGTGATGCACGGTGCCGAGTTCTATTCGGACTTTGCGATTCATGCGGATGGCTATAGCCGCTTTGTGATTCGTGATGTTGACATGCGTTCACAACAAGCAGGACGTTTAGCCCAACGTATCTTAGAAATTGAAACCTATCGCATGATGGCTTTACTGGGTTTGCCGATTGCACAGGAAACTACGCCACAACTGAATACGATAGAGCAGAGTTTAGTGGAACTCGCCAATGCCATGGTCGACGCCGATCGTGAATTAAGCCCTTCGACAATGGAAACTGAGACGCGTTCTGAACGTGCCTTGCTAGAACAAATCACGCATCTTGCTGCCCGCATTGAAAAGCTGTCACTGCAAAACAGCTATCGCTTCGCTGCCTCTAAAGCCTACATTCGTTTAGTGCATGCGCGTATTGAAGAGTTGCGTGAACAGCGTATCGAAGGTATGCCTATGGTGGTGGAATTTATGGATAGACGATTAACGCCTGCGATGAATACCTGTGAAGCGGTGGCGAACCGACAGGAGGCATTAGCGCAGCGTATAGCGCATTCGAATGATTTACTTCGCACCCGCGTCGGTATCGTTCAAGAGATGCAGAATAGGCAAATTTTGCAGTCAATGAATGCGCGCGCTGCACAGCAATTGCATTTACAACAGGCGGTTGAGGGCTTGTCGGTGGCAGCGATTTCTTACTATGTGATTGGACTTTTTGCGTATGTGGCAAAAGCTGCCAAGGAATTTGGATGGTTGAGTCATGTGGAAGGCGCGGTTGGCGTGGGCGTTCCGGTTGTGCTTGGCTTAGTCTGGGTTGGCCTACGCCGTATGCATGGACGATTAAAAGCCAGTGGCAAAGAGAAGGTCTAACAAACACCCACAAACAAGCCAATGGGAGGCCAAGCTTGCAATCAGTTCTTTTTCTTGATTCACCGCAAATAAGCCTCACTCGGTCTTTACCCTTGAGTGGTGCGGGGCTAGAATGGGTTTCTCTCATATTCTGGAGCAAGCACAGTGTTACCCGCTTACATTACCCATACGGACTGTCAGAAACATGACATGGGATCGCATCATCCGGAATGTCCAGAGCGCCTTGGTGCGGTCAATGATCAACTCTTGATCAAGGGTTTGCTCGATTATATGGAGCAATGTGAAGCGCCATTGGCGACCCGTGAACAATTGGCGCGTGCGCATAGTGGCTTTTATTTGGACGAATTCGCAGAAATTGCACAGCAAGTCCCCGAGGGTAAGTTGGTGCAAATTGATCCCGATACCAGTATCAATGAATTTTCCTATCAAGCCGCCCTGCGCTCGGCGGGTGCTGTGGTGATGGCGGTTGATTTAGTCGCTGGTGGCAAAGCACCCTCGGCTTTTTGCAATATACGCCCACCAGGGCATCATGCAGAGCGTAGTAATGCAGGCGGCTTCTGTTTTTTCAACAATGTCGCTGTTGGCATTCGGCATGCGATTGCTGCTCATGGGATTGAGCGAATTGCTTTGATTGACTTCGATGTGCATCACGGTAATGGTAGCGAAGATATTTTATTTAATGATGATCACGTCTTGATGTGCTCTATTTTTGAGAAAAATATCTATCCTTTCTGCGGCGATGTACCGATGGGAAAAAATATGATCAATGTTGGCTTGCCATCGCGCTCCTCGGGTGATGTATTCCGGGATGTCGTACTAAAACAATGGATTCCCGCGCTAGAAAAGTATCAACCACAGATGATTTTTATTTCTGCGGGCTTTGATGGTCATCGTGAAGATGATATGGGTAACCTTGGTTTGGTTGAAGCCGACTATGAGTGGGTTACCAAACAGATTATGCAAATCGCAGACCGTTACGCGCAAGGGCGTGTCGTTTCATGCTTAGAGGGTGGATATGCCTTATCGGCCTTAGGACGCAGCGCCGCGGCACATGTTCGTGTGTTGATCGGTGCTGATTGATGCGCGTTGATGTGCGTTGATGTGCGTTGATTGAAGTGCGCCACCGATATCGCAAGTATTTTGGTTTTGAACTCTGTTACTTTTTTTGAGCTGAGTAAAACATGAATAAGCATTATCTCACATCGCTGTTTTCACCTCGATCAGTATTGATTTTTTCTGGCAATCAGCATCATCCTGAAAAGCAAACGCCAATGGCGAAGGTGTTCTTGCAGCATTTCCAAAGTAGTGCTTATGAAGGTACGGTAACCTATCTTGATATTCACATGAAAGGTACTTTGGGCGACCTAGCGGCATCACGCGCCGATCTGGCGATCATTGCACTACCGAATGAGCAGCTTGAGTCTGCGATGGAAGTCGTGGGACGTATTCAGTGCCGCTCTGCGCTCATTTTATCGTTGGGTGCTGATGTGGTGTTAGCCAAGAAATTGCATAAGATTGCGCATCAACATGGGGTGTATTTGCTGGGGCCAAATAGTTTAGGTTTTCAGCGTCCCAAATTTCAACTGAACGCTAGTGCGCTGGGAAAAATGGCGCAACCTGGTTCGCTGGCAGTGGTCTCGCAATCAGGTGCTTTGACTTCGTCGATCTTGGATTGGGCCGCGAAGAACGGTGTTGGTTTTTCAAATGTCGTATCACTTGGCGTGAATACCGCGGTGGATATGGCACAGGTGTTGGATTACTTAGCCGACGATTCCAGTACCCAAACCATCGTCGTCTACATGGAAGGAATTCAAGATGCGCGTCGTTTCATGAGTTCATTGCGTGCAGCTGCCAATTCCAAACCCGTGATTGTTTTAAAAGGAGGGCGCCGCCCGGAAGGTTCTAAAGTTGCCCTGACACATTCTGGCAACATTGTCGGTAGCGATGCAATTTTCGATGCAGCATTGCAGCGTGCTGGTGCCGTACGTGTGCACTCAATGGTGCAATTGTTTGCGGCTGCAAAATGTTTGTCTGCACGATATTTACCTGTCGGCCGACGCTTAGCGGTGATCTCGAATGGCGGTGGCCCAGCTGTGTTGGCGGCTGACTTCGTCAATGAAGTGGGTTTGCAACTAGCGCAACTTCCCGCTGAGGTGGTGAAAGGACTCAGCAAAAAGCTCTCATCGTTTGCAGTGATCGATGAGTTGATTGATTTATCCCAGGATGCCAATGAACATCACTATCGGGAAGTCGTCACGGCTTGCGCCCACTGTAGTGATGTGGACGGTATCTTGGTGATTCTATCGCCTATCGCTGGTGTCGATACAGGAGCGATCGCACAAGTCTTGGCTGACTTACAAACCACGGTCGGGAAGCCGCTTATTACTTGTTGGATGGGCGATGAAAAGGTAACAGCTGCGCGTACTATTTTGTTCAAAGCGGGAATCCCGAGTTTCCGAACTCCGGAAGCAGCGGTTGACGCTTTTAATCACGTCTCTTTATTCCATCGCACTCAGCAGATGTTGCGCCAAGTGCCACCACCTTTATCACAATTGGCTGAACCCGATATCGAAGGTGCGCGCATTTTGATCGAGAGTGTATTAGCGGAACGTCGTAAAGTCTTGACTGAAATGGAGTCGAAAGCCTTGCTATCGGCCTTCCATATTCCTGTGACAAAAACGATACTCGCAAGAACGCCAACGGAAGCAATGTTGGTTGCTAATCAGCTCGGCTATCCAGTCGCGCTAAAAATTGATTCTGTCGATATCCCACATAAATCAGATGTGCAAGGTGTGGTACTGAATGTTGCTAATGCAGCGGGCGTCCGCGATGGATGGCAGAACATGATGGCGCGCGTTGCGCGTCTGCGTCCAGATGCAAAAATTAACGGTGTTACCGTGCAAAATATGTCGGGCAAGCCCGAGGGGCGTGAAATTTTCATTGGGGTTTCTACCGACGAATTATTTGGCCCTGTGATTTCCTTTGGCGCTGGTGGCGTCATGATTGAATTGATCGCGGATCGAGCCATCGAACTGCCACCACTAAATCAATTTTTGGCCCATCGCTTAATTGAGAGAGTTCGATGCGCTGAAATGTTGGGTGCTTGGCGCGGCGCACCTGCGGTTGATCGTGAGGCAATAGAGCAAATTTTATTGCGGGTGTCAGAAATGGTCTGTGCCTTACCGCAACTGCGCGAGATGGATATCAACCCCATCATTGTCGATGCGGACGGTGCGCTTGCGGTGGATGCACGCGTTGTGGTCGACCATTCACCATCTGAACCAGGCAATTACGAGCATCTAGCCATTTCTCCTTATCCTTCAGACCGAGAAATGGAATGGCCGCTGCGTGATGGTCGCGTATACACGGTGCGACCATTGCATCCGCATGACGCCGAGATGCTACAAGAATTGGTGCGGCGCCTTTCTCCTGAAAGCCGTTATTTCCGATTCGTCTCGTCGATGAAGGAATTGTCCGAGCGTATGTTGGCGAAGTTCACCTTGATCGATTACGACCGCGAGATGGCGCTTGTGGCAATTTACACAGAACGTATTCCGGCGGCGGATGGCAGTTTTGACGAGGTACAACGTATCATCGGCGTTTCACGATATGTGACGAATCCAGACAAGACAACTTGTGAGTTCTCATTGTTGATTGCAGACGATTTTGCCGGTCAAGGCTTGGGGACACGTTTGATGTTATCGATCATTGATGTGGCGCGCAGCCGTGGCTTGGCGATGATAGAAGGATTAGTCTTGACCAACAATACCAATATGCTGCGTCTAATGCGCAGTCTTGATTTTGAAGTGCGACCATATGAAGAGGATCGCGACTTTAGACTATGTGTGAAGGCCTTATAAGAACGCAGATGGCTTGTGTACACGATTTCTGTGGAGGCCATCTGCGGCTTCAATCGTCTCGTTAGCGACCTGCTTTACGACGTTTTTCCTCATATTTGGCGATGTACTCTGGACGTATCAAGGCTTGGAAGTAATTGGGTATCCATGGCCGTCCAGCTAGCATGAAACTCATACGATGTTTTTCATCAAATGGCAGCACCGCATCGAGCTGATGTTGATCGGAAATATCACGCGCCAATTGTTTTAAGCGCGTTAAGAATGCCGCACTAGATTGTTTTGACAGCATGACAGAAACGAATTGCATGATTTCGTGCTTGCCACAAAAAGTTGAATCTAGATAATCGGCGAATGAAACTTGTTGGTGGAAACGTTGAATTGGACCATTCGGGCGCCAGCGAAAAGTTCGGGCAATGAGTAATTTGATGCGATTGTTTGGCATCAATTCTAAAATTCCTAAGTGGTCTAATCGCACCAAATAGGCGATCACCTCCGGTTCACTAATCGCATAGATCTCTACGATTTGTTCAAGCGTCAGAAAGTTCATGGCGGAGACGGCCACGATAAATTTTTTCGGATCGCGAATTAATTCTTCTTCTTGCTCATAAGTTAATTCGTCGATTAAAGATTCTTCATAGCTTCGCAAGGTTAAGTCATGCAGACTTATTTCAGAAGCATCAAGTATCTGATCTAGCCTCTGTAATGTCAGGCTTTTGGTCGAGAACATGCGTTTTACACTCGATTCGGAAACCCCAATACGGCGAGCTAATTCCTGATACGTGATGCGTTTGGCTTTAAGTTCACGTCTTAACACATCGATAAGGGCGGAGGCTTTTGGCATAAAAATAAAGTTGGGATAGAAAAGTATCGAAAAATGATACACCACAGTACGAAAATCGCAACTTTAGGATTAGCTATTGTCGGATTTTAATCCTATGCAGATAATGCTCTCCAAAATTTGAGACGCAAAGCGAATTAATCGCGTATTCTTGAAAAAAATAAGTCAGCTGGAGGCAAACAAATGGCATTAGAAACAGCAACTTTTGGTGCAGGACGTTTTTGGGATACCGAAGCGGTGTTTCAACACATCCGTGGTGTGAAGCTTGTGCAGCCTGGTTATGCGGGTGGTCAAGTGTTAAAGGCATCCTACGAAGAGGTTTGTAGTGGCGAAACTGGTCACGCGGAAGTGGTCCAGATCCAGTTTGACAATGCCGTTGTTTCCTTCCAATCTTTGCTTGAAGTTTTTTTCAAGATTCATGATCCTTTGGCATTACCTTGTGATGGATATGCCCATGGTTCACCGCATCGTTCTATTGTGCTGTACCACAGTGCAGAACAAAAACGTCTGGTGCAAGAGACGGTGAAACGCATCGAACGTACCTGTCATGCAGGCTTGACGACACAGGTCTTGCCACATAACGGTTTTTTTCCTGCAGAGCCAGCACACAAGAATTTCTACAAGACGAATAAAAATGATCCTTATTGCAAGGAGTTCATTCTGCCCAAGATTCATCTATCACGCGAGGTATTCGTGCGCAAGAGAATGGCGGCATAAGTTCATAGCACTAACAAAAAAGCTGAACTTGTCAGAGTTCAGCTTTTTTGCTTTTTATGGATATCTTTTTACGGCTATCTTTTTACGGCTGTAAGCGTTGGATAGACCAACTACCATCAGCTGCCTTGGTGTACACAATTCGGTCATGCAAGCGTGATGCACGCCCCTGCCAAAATTCTACCATTTCGGGTACCAGGCGATATCCACCCCAATGTTCAGGGCGTGGCGGAGCATCGCCAAATTGTTGCACCACAGCAGCGAGTTTCTGCTCTAGCGCATTGCGGTCTGGGATAGGTTGACTTTGTGCTGAAGCAAGTGCACTTTGGCGACTACCCAAAGGGCGACTATGAAAGTAGGTATCGTTTTCTTGTACTGAAATTTTTTCAATTTTTCCTTCAATGCGCACTTGGCGTTCGAGTGCACTCCAGAAAAACAGCAATGCTGCATGCGGATTCTGTTCAAGCTCTACGCCTTTACGGCTGTCGTAATTAGTAAACCAAGAAAAACCTCGATGGTCGAATTCCTTAATTAATACGATGCGAGAAGACGGTTTGCCCGAGGAATTCACGGTGGATAGGCTCATCGCATTGAGCTCTGGTACTTCAGCTTTCATCGCTTGCTCGAACCATGTCGCAAACTGAGAAATCGGTTCTGGAGCGACCTCGTGTTCTGACAAGCTAGCGAGTTGGTAGTCTTTGCGGAGATGGGCGATAGACATGAGAAATTCCTAATTGAACAATGAACAAAAATAGAAAACACGTAAAAAAGAGATAAGAACGCAAAAGAAGGTACACGCAATTGCCGCGTTGCTGCAAAACTCAGGACCGATTGGATTAGACGTTTATCCCGCGTCGCGCCTGCATTGCTCGCCCGATTTCGGCAAATTGAGCCTCATTTAAGCTGCGCGCTGCCATCGGTGCAATTTGTGTTTCCTCAATTTGCATGTGCTCCTGATACAGCTCTCGATATTCTTTGAGTAATGAATCTGCAAGCACGATAGTTTCGCCTCTGGCAATAGCTTGTAAAGCAACTTCGAGTTGCTGCCAAAGTTCTGCCATACGGTGGTGTTGATTTAGGATCGTGGGCAATATTTGTGCAAGTACGAGCTGTTCTTCGCTTGGTGCGTGGGCGCTGAGTAAAGGCAGAAGATTAATTTCTTCATCCTCATGATGCAAAGGTGCTGCCTGAATAAAATAGCGCAGTATTGCCGACGCTGCTTGTTGTGCCTGCTCATCGGCGCCATGTGCCGCAAGGTGAGCAGGGAGTTTCTCTAAAGTGGCCAACTGCTTGCGTATGCGATCATGGCAGTGTTTTAGAACAGCCAGAGGTTGGTCAAATCCTGGTGCGGCGGCGAATAATGGGTCCACGCGTTTTCTCGATCAAGTGAAGATTGATAATAGCAGCTAGCGATTTTTACTTTTTTGATTGGGCAGAAAAATTATCCTTGATTCTGGCAAAAACTGCTTGCGCGAAATCAATTCGTTTCGAAACAAAACTACCTACTGTCCTGAGTCATCTGCAATAAATACGAAATATGAAGTTGGTTCCGTCTTCCGCTTTACCAAGTCAGTTCAAGTAAAATAGCGGCTTCATTGAGAGGGATTATACGCAATGCAAGCACAGCAAGCACAACAAGCACAACCAGCACAGCAAGAAGATGTCGATTATGAACGCCGCTTTGGCGGGATTGCACGTCTATATGGCGCAGCCGCGCTGACTAAATTCGAACAAGCACATGTTGCTGTGATTGGGGTTGGCGGGGTCGGTTCTTGGGTGGTGGAGGCTTTGGCTCGTAGTGCGATTGGCAAGATCACCATGATTGATCTTGATAATGTTGCTGAATCGAATATAAATCGACAAATTCAAGCCACCAGCGAAACCCTAGGTAAGGCAAAAATTACCGCACTAGCGGAAAGGATCGCGCTCATTAATCCACGTTGTATCGTTCATCAAGTCGAAGACTTTGTTGAGCCTGAGAATCTGCAAGAGCTAATTGGCACTGCGCAGTTTGATTATGTGATTGATGCCATCGATAGTGTCAAAGCCAAGACTGCATTGATTGCTTATTGCCGCGAACATCAAATTCCATTGATTACAATTGGTGCTGCGGGTGGGCAGATTGATCCTAGCAAGATTGAGATTCGTGATCTTTCGCGAACCGAACAAGAACCGCTGTTAGCCTTAGTGCGGAAGCGTCTGCGTCAGAATTTTGGATTTCCACGCGGGAGCAAAAACAAGTTTGGAATTGATGCGGTATTTTCTATGGAAGTGCTGACCATGCCTGAGACTGCGGAAGCATGTGAACTCGATGCTAATGGCGGAATCACTGGCCTAAACTGCGCTGGCTTCGGTTCATCTGTGGTGGTGACTGCTTCATTTGGTTTGGCTGCCGCAGCGCATGTACTGAAAAAGCTAGCTGGACGCTAAGCTTGCCAGTGCGACTCGTTTAGTTCTCAGTTTTATCGAGTTTAACAGGGCATATCCTTGGAAGGCTTAGCGCGACTTGGGTCCCGCCTTTTGCGTGATTGCTGATTGCGATCTGTCCGCGAAGTAGGTCATTGACTAAACTGTGCACAATACTGAGTCCCAAGCCCATGCCACCATTACCGAGTTGTCGACTGAAGAAGGGTTCAAATAAGCGTTTTAAGTGCGCTTCGTCAATGCCACATCCATTGTCATGAATTTGAAGATGGACATCAGGTCCAACAGTTTCAATGCAAATGCTGATGATACCTTGCGCTTGTTGCGATAGACCATGTTGTAAAGCGTTTTCCAAGATATGATCTAAGACTTGGCACAGTGCGTTCGGGTAGCTATGCATGTGAACTTCGGCCATAGGCTTTACTTCCATGGTGACGCCTCTATCTTGACACTTGCGTCGCCAGTCTTCTAAAAAGCGATGGCATAAGGAACTCAATTCGAATTGTTGAATTGTTTCGCTATGTTGTTCAATGGCGAGTGCACGGAAGCGTTGCACCAAGCTGCTGGCTGTTTGTAAGGCGCTATTGAGCAGTTGATTGCCTTGGCTAAGTGCCTGCAAGCTCACTCGCAATTGACTTCGTTTTAATGTAGTGCCATGCAAATCACTGATCAATTGTTGACAATGATCTTCCATCGTACTGGCTGCCATCATGGCGTTGCCGAGCGGCGTGTTCATTTCGTGTGCGATGCCAACCACAAGTCTTCCCAACGCGAGTTGTTTTTCTTGACGCATCACCAAATTCATTGCCGCCTCTAATTCTTGCGTACGAGTTTGAATTTGTTGTTCGAGTTTGGCATGTGCCTGATACAAAGCATACTCAGTTTTTTTGCGAATGTTTGCCTCTGCTTGTAGGCGTTCAAGCATGGTGTTCAATTCTACATTTTGGCGCGCCAAGGAAGCTTCGAGTTGGTGCTCGTGTTGACTCAGTTGCTGATTCTTATGTAAAAGCTTAGGCAGCGCCATGAGATCTTCTACGGTCGCACTCAATGTCTTCGATAATTGACGACGGCGCTTACTGTTGAGATCGGCCAGTCGTAAGCTCGCATCCAGTGCGATGTCGAGATAACCCCAGCGGCTGCCAAAACTGATTATTTTGCGCAAGACAGAATCATGGACCGTGGCAGCATTGAGATCGAGTCCTCTTAGCTCAGATTCCAATTGCTGCAACTTCACCCATCCTTGTTCATGTTCCTTACTCTGGCAGAGAAGTAGGGCATCACAGAATCTGATCCAATAAATCCAATTTGGATTAATGTTTTGGGCATCGACTTGCATGCCTTCGACTTTGAGTAAGTGATAGGTCGTTTGTTCTGCACGTCCTAGGCTGGCATTGATAATCGCGATATTGGTGTGGCTGATCAGTTCAAATTTAGAAATTTGAAAATTTTTGGCAATACGCAGAACTTCTTCATGCAATCCTAGAGCTTGATGCAAATAGGATGTGCTTTCGGCGTTGTCCACCTCTGTACCGAGAAAGTAATTTGCGGAAGCAGCCGAGCGCAAAATATTACACAGGGCGATTGGGTCTAAATGTTCTCGCTCTGATAGGAGTTGTTCACTCATCTCAATGACTTCGCGATACATCTCGCAAGAAATCATAATTAAGCATCGACTGACTTTGATATTGAAAGCATCTCGTTTGCGATTGCATTGTTCAAATAAGTCGACTGCCATCGCATTGCTGTGAAGTGCGGCATGATGTAAAAGTAAACTATTTTGCAGTAGTTGCAGTAATTCCCAAATCCACGCACGGGCTAAATTAGAATCTAAAACCTGTGCTAGGTCGAGCAGATTGTTCGCACGTTGCAGGCGTTGTGATTCGTGCGAATACGATGCTGATGCGCCAGGATAAAGTTGCAAGACCTCGAAAAGAATCGCTTGTTCTGGAGTTAAATTCAATCTGCCGAGTTGAGACAAATGCGCTGGAATTTCAGCGTACTGCCCTGAGATGCAGAGTAGGCGTCCTTTTTCTAATGCAGCACGGATCATTGCCTCATTGTGGCTGTCGAACTCATGCGAGCTGTTGACGTCACTCGTCTCTGTAGGTAATTCTTTCATGGCATCGGCCTGCATTTAGTGTGAATGCGCAGACAAATATCGCAGATGATGCAATAAAAATCAAAGTAAGTTGTGAATGTGTCCATGAAATACGGGCGAAATAACGACACCAGTAGCCCGATTTTTTTCGATTTAATCTCACGACGATGATTTGCTGCGCATTGCCCCAATCACGCCAGTAAGGCATAACAGCATTCCTAGCCACTCTATCCAGCCAGGACGATAGTTCTCTAATTGCATCGACAGTAAGACCGAGATGATGGGCGTAATGACTCCGATGAACACAGTTTTCTGCGCACCAATTCGATGGATTAACGTGAAATAACAAGCAAAAGCGATCACAGAACCAAACAGAGAAAGATACAGCAGCGATAACCAATAGTTACTCGCCTGTGGGAGTGTCCATTGTTCGCCACTCAAGCTCGCGAAACACGCGATCCAAAGTGTTCCCCATGCCATCGCCCATGCCATCGTTAATAACACATTGGTATTTTGTTCGCGAATTTTGACGACAACGAGATTGCCGAAGGTGCTGGCTAAAGTAGCAGTTAAGGCGAGCCCAAGTCCCAATAAGAAGTGTGTTTCGTGACCCGAGTGAGTTTCTTCCCAATTACCCTTGAGTGCTGGATAAAACAGAAGTATCACACCGCTGATGGAAATAAAGGCGGCAATCCAAATGCGTAGGGTGAGGGGTTTTTTGAAGAAAACGTGTTCGAGTAAGGGGCTCCAAATCACCATCAATGCAAATAGCACGGCGACTAAGGCTGAGACCACATATTGTTCTGATGAGTAAGTGCAGAGGTAGGACAAAGAGAAAGTAAAAAATCCCTGCAACATCAACCATTTTTGTAGTCTCCATGGTAGGCGTAAGTCTTGCCCGCGAAGGGCGCACCAAACGAACAAACTTAAGGCTGCTAGGCCAAAGCGATAAGCGATCGAAACAGCCGGTGCAACTTGACCGAGTTGTTGGGTGATCGCCCAGAAAGTCGAACCCCAAATGAGTGAGGCAATAATGAACAGAATTGAAGATGGCATAGTCGAAAATTTTTAGCTACGCGGCGCTTATTACATGTGCTTTGCCGCTGGTGTTGCTCGATTGGGAGGTGCTTTAATGACAGTTTCCATGTCCGCGATCTGTGAAAGTTTGACCTGCGATAGGAATAAATTCCCATTCATAGCTATTTGAGTAAAGCAAAAGCTTCAGCACACCATGGGTATCATTATCACGAACTTCGGTAGTAAATTTAGGAAAAAACATAGGCGTCAATTTTGCACCGCCGGTACCAACCACGAAGCTACGAATGCCATTCTGATCATCGCGAAATCCACGCGCATCCAAGGGACTGAAGCGTTCGTAATCGTGGTCGTGACTCGCCAATACGATATCGGCTTTCGCTTTGGCTAAGAGCTTCCAGGCTTCCTCCATTACTTCATTATTCCCATGGCCACCTGAAGAAAATACAGGGTGGTGCCAAAAGGCCAAAGTGCAGGGGTGTTTGTTCTCTAACAGTTCTTTTTGTAGCCAGGTCAATTGTTCTTGCATGGCGGGACCATGAATATTGCTATTGAGTGATAGGATCAGCCAGCTGCCTAAAACTTTCTTGTAATAGCCACGCCGGCTAGGGCCAGCCAATTCATCGAAATAATTATAGTAACCATGGGCTAGTGGCACACCGTAGTCATGATTGCCGGGTGAAGGCAAACTGCGTGGTTTAAATCTACCCCAGGTCTTGTCGTAGCAATCATCGAATTCGCTGGGCTTACCTGATGGATACGTGTTATCCCCCAGCGTAATGACTAAACCTGTGGGGTCACGTGCCAACTCTGTTTCTATTAGTTCCGCAGTCTTTTTCGACTTGGTGAGTTCAGGTGATAGCCGACGACAGTCGGCGATGTCACCAGCCGTCAGAATCAGCTGTGGTTTGTTTTTAGCTTGATCGCGGCTATGTTGTTGTGTGCCGTTAGCTTCACAGCAAATAAGAGAGGCGATTGCGAGCAGTATATAGAGCAAGCGAGGAAGTGCGTAAGTCGACATGCAAGACACCAAAGGAAATGCGTATTTTACGCTGATTTGGCGAATCCTATTTGTGCTCGCATGACATAAGCAAAAACGGACTGCATGCAGTCCGTCTTTGTTGAAACTTGTTAAATAAGTCGACTACATGCCTTTGCCAAAGTTCTTGGCAGAGGCTTAGGTCTTATTTGCCTTGTTTGCTTTGGTCGCCAGCGATGATGATATTGATCGCGTCAGCTTTGATCAATTTGCGTAATGCAGCATTGACTTGAGCGACCGTCAATTTGCTGACCTTGGCTTCAAGATCCTTGTCGAAGCTTAGAGTTCTGCCAATATTGAGGTAGGCGGCTAACTGATTGGCGAGGTTTGGATCTTGGGTGCGGCCAACTTCGTCTGATTGACGCCATGCTTTTTTCGCATCAACTAACTCAGATTCAGTGAAACCTTCGGCGATGGCTTTTTGCAACTCTTCACGTAATGCCGCCTCGACCTTGCCTGTATTTTGTGGAGCACTCAGGGCATAGGCAAACCAGATCGACGCTGGGTCTTGACTTGGCACGCTCAATTGCGATCCTACGCCATAAGATAAGCCTTCTTTTTGGCGAATACGATCCGCTAAACGGCTACGTAAGGCACCGCCACCTAACATGTGATCCGCCATAATTAAGGCTGGATAATCATCGGCAGTATCTTTGATCGCAATTGGATGAACCGCCAATAAGAAGCTACTTGCTTTATCTGGGGTATCCATCACAATTTTTTGTGCGCTAGTCGTTTTTATCGTACGAGCGATACGGCTGTAGGTTTGTTTGGACTTCCAGTTGCCGAACAATTCATTGAGTTGCGTTTTGAGTGCTGCAGCATCAAAGTCACCAACGGCCGCGAAGCTTGCGGCATTTGCACCGTAGAACTCTTGGTAGAAGGCTTTTATGTCTTCTAATTTGACATTTTTATTGGCCGCAAGTTGTTCTTGCAAAGTGCCAACATGACGCACATGGCCAGCAGCCGTTGCATCGGTTAAACGCCCCAAAGCGTTGATCGCTAATGGCTGTGGCTCTGGCAAAGATTGCTCTAAGCGACCAATCACAGCCAATTTGTGTTCTTCAAACTCTTTGGCTGGGAAGCTTGGAGTTTTCAACACTTCTGCTAACAGCCTAACCGCTGCTGCTAAATTGTCGCGCGTGGTCGTAATATTTGCAGCAACTCCTTCTGGGCCGCCAGCGATACTCACTTGTGCGTTCAGTTTGTCGAAGGCGTCTTTGATTTCTTGACGACTTAAGCGTTCACTACCTTTGTTGAGCAAGGCAGCGGTAAATTGACCGATTTCAGCTTTGCCGTTCAGGCTTGTCTCGGAGCCTAAATTCAGACGCAAGTTGATGCTGACCGTAGAACCTTTAGTTTTCTTTGGCAACAAAGCTAACTTCATACCATTGGATAAAGTGGAACGTTGTGTACGCGCCTCGATATTTGCAGGGCTCGTATCGAAAGCCTCGCCTTGTTCGATTGTTGCTTTGCCTTTGTAGTCCTTTACTAATGCGCTAATATCCGGCGTGTTAGGTACTTCCGTACGGTCTGCGGTTTCCGTCGGAATAAAACGGCCCAATGTGCGATTGCTTGGCTTCAAATATTTGATCGCAGTTGCTTGGATATCAGCAATCGTGGCTTTTTCAGTGACGTCACGATCAATGAAGAACAGACGCCAATCACCTGCTGCCATTGATTCGGTTAGCGCCACAGTCAATCGCGCGGTATCATTCATGACTAACTGAATTTGTTTATTCGCATTTTGTTTAGCGCGATCTAATTCAGCTTGTGTAATAGGATTGGTTTTTAAATCCTCCAACACTTTCAGCATTGCATCCTGCGCGGCATCGAGATCTTTGTCTTTGGGAACGTGCGCGCCGAAGATACCGTAGCTAGGCTCAAGATTACTCACAGAATTAAAGCTGACGCGCGTTGCAAGCTTTGTTTCGACTAAAGCTTTGTGCAAGCGTCCACTAGGAGCATTGGTCAGAATATCTGACAATAAACCCAAATAAGTAGAATCAACATGTGAGGATGGTGCCATATGGTAGCCAGCACCAACGAATTGTGTGCCACCAGAACGGCGCACTGTCACAGAGCGCTCACCATCTTGCGTCGGTTCTTTAGTATAGGTCGGTTCGATAACACGGCTAGGTTTAGGGATGCGGCCGAACAAATCACTGACTTGTTTTAAAATCTTCGCTTCATCGAATTTGCCTGCAACGATCAAAGTTGCATTGTCCGGTTGGTAGTATTTTTTGTAAAAGGCGCGCAAACGTGGGATGTTAACTTGCTCAATATCGGAACGCGCACCTATCGTTGATTTGCCGTAGTTGTGCCAATCAAATGCCACCGCCTGAATACGTTCAGTAGTCACGCCAATAGGATCGCTTTCACCAATTTCAAATTCATTACGGACGACCGTCATTTCGCCTTTTTGTGTTTTGGTATTCCACAAATCGTTTTGATCGATGGCAGCATTCACCATACGATCAGCCTCTAAGGCTAACATTTGACGTAGATTATCTTCGTTTGCAGGGAAGGTAGCGTAATAATTGGTACGGTCGTACCAGGTAGTGCCATTGAATTCTGCGCCTGTGCTATTCAATACTTCCACAGGGGTCTTAGTCCCTTTCTTGATACCGAAATTCGCGCTTGGTTTAAATAACAAATGCTCAAGCAAGTGAGCCATGCCTGTTTCGCCATAGTTTTCATGACGGGAACCGACCATATAAACAATATTGGTCGTGATTGTCGGCTTACTCGCGTCAGGGAATAAAATTACGCGCATGCCATTGTTCAGTTTGTATTCGGTAATACCCTCAACCGAAGTGACTTTGACCGCACCGCTAATTTGCTTTGCGGAAATGGTGCCGGCTGCAGGAGCAGTATTTGGCATCGCGAGCACTGGAGAGATGATGCCAGCACTCAACATGAGTAGAGTAATAAGTTTCACAATAAATCCTAAAAAAAACCAAGAAGCGCAAACATAGTGGATAGTAAAAATATTTGCAATTAGTCAAAAGAAATTTTTAAAAAAATAACAGTTTTTAATGGGTTTGCACCAAAGTCTTCTTGATCTAGTGCAATAATTAGGCCGCCGATCCTGATTTACTCCTACTTCAGATTAAACTAAATTGAATTGGCTCAGAAGGCTTAGTATCTGTAGGTGTGTCAGGGGTTTTCTTTTTCGTAAGGCTCGGTGCTGGTTTCGCCCACATTTTTTCGGCGGGATACAGCTGTAAAAAGGCGCGTGCCATTTCAGGGTTGGTGCAACTGAGCCACTCATCGTAATCCTCTTCTCCAAGAATCACCAAAGAACGCTTTTCATCACCTGGCTGATGAAAACGTTTCATCAGCGGGTGTTCGTCGGCGTTAATCGTGATCTGGCAAAAGGAGAAGCTTTGTTGTCCTTCCCCCTCGTCCCAACTACGATAAATACCAGCGACCGCGAAATCGCTACTGCCATGGAGACCGATCTGCCAGCGCTCGGCTTTGCCGCACTCGTAGTTCGGCTCAAAGAAATCTTGAAGGGGTACTAAACATAACTGCGAGCGGCGCCAAGCATTGGCATAGCTGCGCAATTCGCCAATCGTCTCGGCGCGGGCGTTCATGGTGGAGAAACGTTTTGTTCCAGCGGCCATTTTATTTTTGGGGATCATGCTATAGACCCCCAACTGTGCTCGCCTACGCTTCAAATCATCGTGGGTAATAAATGGTGCACTGTAGTCCTGCCAAGTTTCAGGACGCCAATCGATACCAGTTTGGTCGATGGCATCAAACTTTGCAGCGATTTGATCTTTTCGAGTGGGAGTGTAGTTGACGCACATAGTTTAATGATTCGGTGATGAGGTCAATTGCAGATGGGGTCGGCGCAAGCGCATTGCGACATAGAGACTGCTAATGTTAGCATGAGCTATCGAAACCATCGTTTTAAACCTGTAATTACCATTGGGAGGGGAGCAGATGTCTTTACAAGTTTCCGAAATCGGTCAAATTGCCATTGCGGTCAACGACATCGATCAGGCACGTGCGTTTTATCGCGATGTATTAGGCCTGCAATTTCTGTTTGACGCGCCGCCGGCCTTAAGTTTTTTCACGTGTGGCAGTGTTCGTCTCATGTTGACGACCTTGCAAGGTGATCCCGCTGATCATAAAACCTCGAGTATTTACTACAAGGTGGCTGATCTTAGGCAGGCTGATCAACAATTACAGAAAGTAGGAATTGCTTGGGAGCGGGCGCCCAGCTTCGTTGCTAAAATGCCCGACCATGATTTATGGATGGGATTCGTGCGTGACCCTGATCGTAATTTGATCGGACTGATGGAAGAGCGTCGCGTTTGACTCAACTCAGCGTCACTGTCGTGCTCACTTATGCGCCCACTTATGTGCCCACTTATTTTGACCGTGAATAAGTTGCGCTCTCGGTCAAGATCAAATTTAAGGCGATATCGTAGTGGTCGGGCATAAAAGTCGCTTGACTCAATTCGTAGGCGATTCCTATGCTAAAAGCCTGTGGGTAAAGCGCTAACGTGCGGTCATAGAATCCGCCGCCATATCCCAGACGATAATTGTTTTGATTAAATCCAACGCAAGGGGCTAAAACCATATCAGGCACGATAGCCGCTTCGCGCTCGACAGGCATGGGAATGCCATAAGCATCCTTTTCCATGGCTTGGCCCGGTGTCCAAGCAACAAACTTGAGGGCCTGCCCTTTAGCAAGCACGATAGGCAGCGCTAGCGCGATCCCCGATTGATGGAGCTGGATAAAACAATCCAAGAGCATAGGTTCTGATTGAATTGGCCAATACATGGCTAAGCAAGAAGGACGCTGTTCTTGAACCAGTTCGCTTAGCCGAGCAGCAATCGCCTTGTCCCAATCTTGCTTTGTTGATACTTCTATGGCGCTGCGTTGGTGACGCAGCTGACGGCGTAATTCGCTGCGCTCAAGCAAATTTGACTCATGCGAGAGCGTTTTTTCTTCTTTTACCTGATTCGGTGGCTGTGTCATACTGTCAATAAGATCGAGGGCTTAGCCAAAAATAGCTCTTTTGAAGTTCATTGTGCGTATGATTTGAGTAGTTTGTAGAGGGTCTCTACTCGTGCGCAGAATCGAAGCTGAGCAAGTTTAAATTATGTTTTAGAAAAATGCGAAATAAAAAATTGAAGTCCCTAACTTCACAGACACTTCTTGTCGGTAGTTTGTGTATGTTAGCAGTATTCTCCCCACAGATCGGAAGAGCGTCGTGTAGGGAAAGAGT
>CALKVB010000296.1 GCA_937996605.1 uncultured Oxalobacteraceae bacterium
GAGCCAGATTGACCAATCTTATAGTTCTTGATGGTGTCGGCGAGTTTGCTGACGCTGAGTCCCAAGCCTGCATAGCCAATCTTGCCAGATCCAGCATCGAATCTCGCGTTGATGAATAACATATAGCTATTCGCACCCTTATCTTTATCGATATCGAGGGTGTAGGGCTTATTGCTCGACAACAGACTAAAGAACCATTGGTCGCTGCTATCGGTTTTACTGAGCGTGCGTTCTAGACCTTTTTGTGTAAAGTATTTACCACTGTCGCCCGACACCCAAAACACACTTGCTGCCTGAGTTTTGCTTTGCATTTGTTTGGCATAGGTCTTCCAATTTTCTAGACCCTCGTCAGGCGTTCCTGCAGCCTCCCAAGTATGGAGGAAGGTATTGTTGGCAATGGCAAGCGAGCTCGCCAGCGGAGCGCCGATTTCACGCAAAATATCGTTGCGTACCTCACCGACAATGGCGGGTAGTTCCACCGTTACCACTCGCTCTTTGACGGTTCCACCAATCATGAAAAAGCTCATGACGGTTGAAACGACGAGAAATAACGCCAAGCAAAAACCCATACTGACGAGAAGTTTTTTGCGAATGCTTAAGTTCTTGATGAGGTCCATGCCGACTCCTGAGCGATGATTGGGCGCCCCACAGAAACTTGTTTTGAGGTGCCTGAACGAATTGCTAGATGTTGATGTGGCTGATTGCTGCTTCGGTGCTTTGTGCTCCCTTATCCTGCCTTGTGCTGCCTTGTACCGATGTGTACTGACTTGTGGTCAAATTTTAAATTCGAGCGACAGAGATCTTTGTATGCGCAAATATCAATCTGCACACGGAGATCGTCCTCGACATCGTTTGCTGCGTTAGTCCTTAACGATCTGAGGCATAGCCTATCGTAATGTATAGCGCTCTATGAAGAACATATAGAGGTAATTACATAATTTAATTGCTGTGGAATTGATTGTAGCGTTCATCGTGCCCAAGCGATCTTCAACACAGATCAAGCTTGTCGAAGTGCTATGAAAACGTTGCGATCGAGCAACCATAGGGCAGCATATGCGGTTTGCGTTGGTGGATCTACGCCTGTAACACACAGCAGAACCTGGAAGTGGCGATGTCGGATTTGGTGTGTTTAAACATCAAAAACAAAGCTATGATATGATGACCATCATGAAAACTAAATCAACGCATTCTACCGCACGTACATCAACACGTACATCCGCGCAATCTCGTAAAGAGCTCAGCCATGATCGCATCGTGGAAGTTGCATCGCGTGCGATTCGGCGCAGTGGCTATGACGGCACTGGTGTGGCGGATATCATGAAAGAAGCAGGTTTAACGCATGGCGGTTTTTATGCACACTTTCCATCACGTGATGCTCTGTTGGCGGAAGCGGGAGATCGTGCTGGTGCTGAGTCGGTGGCGATTGCAGCGCGTATCGCTGCGGCGGCACCGCCAGGCGAAGCCTTGAAACACATCATGCAAGCTTATTTGTCTGAAGAACATATGCAGTTGATAGAGACGGGTTGCCCCGTATCTGCTTTGGGTTCTGAGATGCCGCGCCAAGCGCCGGAAGTGCGTTGTGTGGCGACTATGCATATTAAAGAGATGATAGATTTGATCGCTAGACAGATGCCAGATTGGGGACAGTCTGCCGCGCATGAAAGAGCGATGCTATTGTTATGTAGTTTGATTGGTACGACGATTGTTTCACGCGCAGTGGATGATCCCAAGTTGTCTGTGGCATTGCGAGAGGCTGCACTTAAGCATTTAGCTGTGCTTGAAAAATAAAATAAGGCAGCACAACAGTCGAAGTGATTCGAAGATTTATTGGCGGGATCTTCAAACAAGATTCATACAAGATTCATACAAGATCCAAAAAATGAGATTCAGGTGTAAGAATCTCATTTTTTTAAATAAAAAATATGATGATCGTCATATTTTAAGTAATTTGAAGTTTGAATGATCAACTTAGTAGTGTTTTAAAGAATGCATTGAAAAATGTCTCAATTAATGAAGGATAGGGCTTACGAAAAATTGCGCTAGCTAGAGCCTGCCCTCGAATGCTTGAATCGGGGGCGCGTCGTCGAAGACAGTACGCTCGCTTGGCCTGCCCCTGCGGAGGCAGGGGGCGAGGCGACAGTAACGACGCTGGCGTCTGTTTTGCGTAAGTCCCAAAGGAATAAAGGAAATCAATATGAACAAACAAATAGCTTTGGTCACCGGTGCCTCATCCGGTATTGGTGAAGCGGTCGCCAAACAACTCACTGCCTCTGGTTACACCGTGTATGGCACTAGCCGAAATGGTACAAAAGGTGGTCAACGTTCATTCGCCATGCTGAGCTTGGATGTCACTGACGATACGTCGGTACAGCAAGCGGTGGATGCGGTGATACAGAAAGAAGGGCGCATAGACTTATTGGTGAATAACGCAGGATTTGGTATTGCACCTGCTGGTGCAGAAGAAAGTTCATTGGCACAAGCACAGTCGCTGTTCGATACCAATTTTTTTGGCGCCGTGCGGATGACACGTGCTGTGTTGCCGCACATGCGACAGCAGCGCGCTGGTCGGATTATTCATATCGGTTCGGTGTTGGGATTCTTACCAATGCCTTATGGTGCACTCTACTCGGCAAGCAAACATGCGATCGAAGGCTATTCAGAATCGCTCGATCATGAAATTCGCCAATGGGGCATCCGTTCCATCGTGGTCGAACCTGCATACACCAACACGGCATTTGGTGCGAATGTGGTGGAGGGCGATGCTTTACTGGGTGATTACCACGAAGTACGTACTGCCGTCGATGCGCATCTGCGAGCTGTGTTGGCAAGTGCCGATAGTCCAGAGCTAGTCGCGCAAATCGTTCTGAAAGCAGCGCAGGCTCGCAAGCCCAAATTACGTTACACCGCAGGCGTGATGGCGGCGCGCTTACGCTTATTACGCAGCTATGCACCAGCGGCTCTGCTCGACGCAGGCCTGCGCAAAGATTTGCGGCTGGCTTAATTCAATTTATCTCCTTCACATTTAGAAAGCACAATATGAAAGCACTTGTCCTCAAAGGCTATGGCGCAAAGCAAACATTGGAATTTGCCGAACTAGCCCGTCCAACGATCAAATCGAATGAAATACTCGTTCAAATTCATGCAGCGGGTTTCAACCCGATCGATAACATGATCCCGAAAGGTATGTTTAAACCTATCCTCAAGTTTCAGCTTCCCGCGGTGATGGGTAGTGATCTCGCTGGCGTCGTGGTGCAAGTGGGCGGTGCTGTGCGCCGTTTCAAAGTTGGCGATGCGGTGTTCGCCAGTGTCTTCGACATGGATAGGGGAAGCTTTGCCGAATACGTTGCAGTGCCCGAAAGCGCAGTCGCCCATAAACCGAGCAACATCAGTTTTGTTGAAGCCGCAGCCTTGCCTATGGTCGCGTTGACTGCATGGCAGGCTTTACATGAGCGTATGCAGTTGAAACGCGGCCAGAAGATTTTTATTCCGGCTGGCGCTGGCGGTATCGGTACTATCGCGATTCAATTAGCAAAACAAATTGGCGCCTTCGTAGCGACCACCACCAGCACCGGCAACGTTGAATTGGTGCGTAAACTTGGTGCCGATGAAGTCGTCGATTACAAGAAACAAGAATTCGAACAAGCCTTACAAGGCTATGATGCAGTGTTGGGAACGATGAGAGACGCGGAGCTGGAAAAGACTTTTAAGATTCTTGCTCCAGGCAGCAAGATCGGAAGAGCACACGTCTGAACTCCAGTCACCTTGTACT
>CALKVB010000297.1 GCA_937996605.1 uncultured Oxalobacteraceae bacterium
TTCCGAAACAACTGCTAATCGTTTACCTTCTAATCGTGCAAGTGTCGGAGTCGCACCATCTGTGACCATAGATTTAGTCATGATGGTTGTGATCGGTAGTGTCGCTGCATAGTCACCGAGCAAGTGTAATAAAAGATCTGCTAGAGTGTTTTTCCCATTCGATGATGAAGGACCAAGAAACACGACAAACCATTGGTAAGTTCGCTTCCCCATTAAAATATACCCAAAGAGTTGATAAATGTAACGCACCATTTCTTTGTCACCTTCAAATATTTCCGTAACTGTTTTCTTGAATAGTGGTGCTGTAGCCATTGGGTCAAAAATCACTGGACTGCGAACCAAGGGTATCGGGCGATATTTGGTCGGTACTAGCTCTTGACTGATGGTGTTGAGCACGCCGTTCGCTACTCCAAAGTATGGATATGCACTGACCAATCTGCGCTCGGAATCACGTACCATCGCATCAGCGACATGTTCGCAAACCTCTTCTAAACTACGGTTTGTTCCAAGGAATAGTTTGAGTGTTTTGAGCGTAGCATTGTCGATTGATTTTCGCTCAGACAATGAGGAAATTACTTTGTTTCCCACTTGTTCAACGATCTCACGACGCGAGGTTTTTGATATGGGCTTATAGGTACAGCCATCCCACTTCAGAAAGATCAGTTTGCGATTATCCTCATGTAAGACGACAGCATAATTATCTCCCAATTCTTCTGCGATCAAACGACCTAGTTCACGGCTGGTAATAATCTGTGTGGTTCCGGTCGAAGTGTGGCGAAAGCCTGGGTTTTTCCACCCGTTTTTTTGCGCTCGCAGAAATATTGTCGCAACACTCCCAGTAGTTTTTTGAAGGTTCTGCCACTTTTTTTTAAATTCTACTGCGTTGTACTTTTTAGAGTGTTTGGAGAATTCCTCCGCCAATTTCATCCCCGTGTCTTTCAGTGGAACAAGTGCCATCAGAGTAGATACCCAAGTGGAATAGTCGTCGGCATCGCTTGTTAGATATTCCAGTGCATCTTTGGCATCCTGTGCAACCACTGCTTCATCATGAAACTCGCGTGGTATTTGTAGCGTGTGATCAAATAAGGAAGTCGATTTTTGAATATAGCTTGTGGCAAGCTCTAGATCAAATGCGGCTTTCAGAAAATCAAGTGAATATACCTTGGTTGGAGATGGAGCATGCATCAACTTGGAGAAGGCTGACCGTTTCTTATTCTCAAAGCCAGGGAGCCTAATTAATTGACTAACCTTTGCGTATGCAAAATCACCATTGAGACGATCCGCCATTGCTTTAAGTATGGGGCGTGCGACTTCAGGAAGACAATACGCATCTAGCAGCCAACCAGCGTGATAGTGGTTAGGTGATGTCTCGATACAAAAGCTTGGACGTATTAATTCATTTTTTGTTAGGAAACTTGGATACCCGTAATCGAAATCGACACAGAGCACCCAAGTGTGCAGGATATTGTCATCAGCGTGACCGTGTCCGTTGCTGTACCCAGCTAAGATAAATGGCTCAACACCGTTGGTCGAGTATGCATCGAAGAATTTCACTTGTTCGGTAAACGTTGCATATCTTAAGCGAGGTGGATTGTATGTTCCTTGATTGCTTCCAGCATCACGTTTAAAAGTGAGTAGCATAAACGGATCTTCACCATGTATGGCTTGGCAGACTAAGCCTGCATCTGAATATTTGATTTCCGTGCTGACATTGTTCTTTGTGGAGGTACTCATGTGGAGATCCTAGTAGTTGAGTGAATGAGTGAAATGAGTGGTTTTTATGTGTACTTATTTATTTATATTTACATCGAAAACTAAAACAAATATAAAAACCACTGGGCAACAGTGGTTTTTATTAAAATAATTTATTCAAAATTAAAATTACAACCATAGCTAAAATATTTCCTTTATGGCTTTAACCGGTACTACTGATAGCGGAAAATTTTGAGCGGTTGGGGCGATTTTAACTTGCGCTGTACCAGAAGCTAAAACCTGAGGCGGGGATTTGGTTAGAATATCGGCCATTACCTTGTATTGAGCTTTTTTTTTCAGAGTGTAAATATGACATTA
>CALKVB010000298.1 GCA_937996605.1 uncultured Oxalobacteraceae bacterium
ATACGAGATAGTACAAGGTGACTGGAGTTCAGACGTGTGCTCTTCCGATCTTTATTCAATACTTTGACTAAGGCAGGAACTTACGCCGCAAATCAATTGTTCGCGACTCTTGATACTACCTCGCGCCGTCTCTATTTAGAGGGAGCGGGAAATATCGTCGTGTCCGACACGGTTGGTTTTATCCGAGATTTGCCACATCAGTTGGTTGCATCTTTTCGTGCAACTTTGGAAGAAACGATACATGCCGATCTGCTCTTGCACGTAGTTGATGGTGGAAGTGCAGTAAAAAATGATCAAATTGAGCAGGTAAATCTTGTCTTGAAGGAAATCGGTGCTGATCATATTCCTCAACTACTGGTTTGGAACAAGATAGATCAGACTGATTTGCAACCCGGGCTAGAGCATGACGAGTATGGTAGAATCGCGAGAGTTTTTTTGAGTGCAAAAACTGGTGCTGGGATGGATATTTTAAGGTCGGCGATTGTCGAGCTCATGCCAGACGTCTCAAATCAAGATTCTGAACACACAGTACAGCAATATGATAATGACATCGTTATCGATGACGTAAACTGAACATGCGGCTTGTTGTTAAGATAAACAAACCTTGTTTGTAAGAATTCAATAACCTAGTGGGTAATGAACGAATGCGAATTCCCTTTTTGAAGAATCTTAAACCTTTGTTCTCTCTGAATGATCCGGAGTGGGGCCGTGGTTCAAAAGACGATAAGCGTGGTGATAAGAAGCCGAGCGATGGTCCACCTGAGCTGGATCAATTGTGGCGTGACTTCAATCAATCATTGGCACGCATGTTTGGCAAGAACGGTGATGGTGGTAATGACGGATCAAACAACGGAAGTGCGAGTGGCGGAGATGCCGCCAAACTTGGTGTTGTGGTGATTCTCTCTGTTGCAGGTTTCTTTTGGATGATAAGCGGTTTCTTTATCGTCCAAGAAGGCCAGACTGGTGTAGTCACGACTTTTGGTAAATATAGTTATCAAACAGGTTCAGGTTTTAACTGGCGCTGGCCGACACCAATTCAACAACATGAAATTGTTGATGTTCAACAGGTGCGCACAGTTGAAATTGGTTATAGAAATACGCCCAAGAATAAGCTCGCAAAAGAGTCTCTCATGCTTACCGATGATGAGAATATCATTGATATTCAGTTTGCGGTTCAATACAAATTGAAAGATGCTGCCAAGTGGTTGTATAGCAATAGCAATAAAGAAGATATGGTGCTTCAGGTTGCTGAGACGGCGATTCGCGAGATTGTTGGTAAAAGTAAGATGGACGTTGTCTTGTATGAAGGTCGTGAAAAAGTAGCGCTCGACGTTAATTTCTTGATGCAGCAAGTGTTGGATCGCTACAACTCTGGTGTGCAGGTGACGAACGTGACCATGCAGGCCGTTCAGCCGCCAGAACAAGTACAGGCAGCGTTTGATGATGCGGTCAAAGCAGGCCAAGATAAAGAACGCCAGAAGAACGAAGGCCAAGCTTATGCGAATGACGTGATTCCAAAAGCACGCGGCGAAGCTTCTCGCATGTTGCAGGATGCTGAGGGTTATCGCTCGCGCGTCATTGCTAACGCCGAAGGTAATACCGCACGATTTAAACAAGTATTGGCTGAATATCAGAAGGCACCTGCTGTTACACGAGATCGCATGTATCTCGAAACGATGCAACAAATATTCAGCAGCACAACGAAGTTGATGATAGACGCTAAAAACGCTAATAATATGATGTATCTTCCGCTGGATAAAATTATGGGACAAGGCGATACATCTCAAAATCGAACTGCTCCAGTTTCTAATAATGTTACTCCTGTTGATGCAATTCCCATGGTCGAAGTGAGAGCGAATAAAGATAGTCGAACGCGTGATTCACGTGAGAGGGAGGGGCGATAATGAATAAATTACTTTCAACTTTATTGTCACTTGCGATCGCATTGGTAGTTTTGTATTCGACGACTTTTGTGGTTGATCAAAAATCCCACGCTATTGTTTTTGCATTCGGTGAGGTGAAGTCTGTCATTAGTGATCCGGGTTTGCATTTCAAATTGCCCGCCCCGTTTCAAAATGTGATTTTTCTGGATAAGCGTATCTTGACGATAGAATCACCAGAGGCTGATCGCTTCATTACAGCTGAGAAGAAAAATATCCTTGTCGATACTTATGTTAAATGGCACATCATTGACCCAAAACTTTACTATGTGAGTTTTAGTGGAGTTGAATCACGTGCCGGTGATCGCTTAACTCAGATTGTGAAAGCTGCATTGAACGAAGAGATTACCAAGCGCTCTGTGCGCGACGTGATCTCAGGTGAACGTGATAAGGTAATGCAAGCGATTCGAACCAAAGTAACAGAAGAGGCGAAACAAATTGGTGTAGAAATTGTTGATGTGCGTCTGAAACGTGTTGAATATGTCAATGAAAATATCGATTCTGTTTTTGATCGCATGAAATCTGAACGTAGTCGAGTCGCCAATGAATTGCGGTCGACTGGTTTTGCTGATTCCGAGAAAATTCGTGCTGATGCTGATCGTCAACGGATCGTAATTTTGGCTGAAGCATACAAAGAAGCTGAGACGATTCGTGGTGCAGGTGATGCAGAGGCTGCGAAAATCTATTCGCAAGCATTCAGTCAAAATGCGGAGTTCTATAAGTTCTACCGTAGCTTGGAAGCCTACCGTGCTAGTTTTAAAACCAAGAATGATGTGATGATAGTGGATCAAAACTCTGAATTCTTTAAGTACTTCAAAGCGCCAGGTGCAGCTGCAGCCACACCAGCCAAAAAATAGTTTTATAAAATTTAGGTAAATCTTAGACTGCACGCCATGCGGCGTGCAGTCTTTGTGATTTTTGCCTGATTGATAAATTTACCCTCTTTCAGAATTGTTGGATTCCCATGCCAAATTGGCTTTTACCTGAGAATATTGCCGACGTATTACCTTCAGAGGCGCGCAAGATTGAAGAGTTGCGTCGCCTACTACTAGATAATTTTCGTTGCTATGGCTATGAATTGGTCATGCCCCCTTTACTCGAGTACATCGAGTCACTGTTGACGGGCGCTGGGCAAGACATGGATCTTCGTACCTTCAAATTGGTGGATCAAATTTCTGGTCGCACCATGGGTGTTCGAGCGGATATGACAACGCAAGTAGCACGTATTGATGCGCATCTCTTGAATCGAATGTCTGTCACTCGACTTTGCTATGCTGGTAGTGTTTTACACACTCGTCCATCAGGTTTGCATGCGACGCGAGAACCACTGCAGATTGGTGGTGAAATATACGGTCATGCGGGCTTAGAGGCCGATGCAGAGATTCAAGAGTTAGTACTGGCATCGTTGGCGCTCGCAAATATTTCTGAGGTGAGATTGGATTTGTGTCACGTAGGTGTTTTGCGTGCTTTATTAAATTCCGATCCATCCGCGAAAGCGCATGAAGCGCAATTATTTGCCTTGCTTGAGTCAAAAGATTTGCCTGCTTTGAAAGTGTTGACAAAAAACTTCCAACCAGAGGTGCGTCAAGCCTTATTAGATTTGCCAAATTTATATGGTGATAAGGCGATTATTCAAAAAGCGCGTGAAATTTTGCCCAAATTAGAAGGGATTGCGATAGCATTGGACGAGTTGTCCTATTTGGTCGATTTGGCGGGAACGGCAAAGGTCACAGTTGACTTGGCAGATTTGCGAGGGTATCACTACCATAGCGGTGTTATGTTCAATGCATTTGTTCCAGGCTTACCAAATGCGGTGGCGCGCGGTGGTCGTTATGATCACGTGGGCGAAGCATTTGGACGTGCGCGTCCCGCGACAGGCTTTTCGCTTGATCTGCGGGAACTTGCTCGTCTAATGCCACTGGCAGAGAGAAAAGATGCGATTTTGGCTCCATGGAGTCAGGATCCTGCTTTGCGTAAAAAGATTAATGAACTGCGCCTGGCTGGAGAGGTGGTTATCCAGAATTTACCAGGCCATGAAAATGAACAGGACGAATTCGAATGCACGCGCGCGGTCGTTTTCGATGGTGGTCAATGGATTTTAAAAACTGTAGGTTGATGAGCGATGTCACAAAATAAACCAGCAAAAAATGTTGTTGTAATTGGTACCCAGTGGGGCGATGAAGGTAAAGGGAAAATTGTCGATTGGTTGACAGATCACGCGCAAGGCGTAGTGCGTTTCCAAGGTGGTCACAATGCAGGTCATACTTTGGTGATTGGTGGTCAAAAGACTGCGCTGCAATTGATCCCATCGGGCATCATGCGTGCAGGCACCGCTTGTTACATCGGAAATGGCGTTGTATTGTCAGTTCCAGATTTATTGCGTGAAATTGACAAGCTGCAAGCAAACGGTGTCGAAGTTTGCTCACGTTTGAAAATCTCCGAAGCTTGTCCTGTGATTTTGCCTTATCACACCGCATTAGATGCGGCGCGCGAAGCGGCGCGTGGTGCCGCGAAAATTGGTACCACAGGTAAGGGTATTGGCCCAGCCTACGAAGACAAAGTGGCGCGTCGTGCGATTCGTGTTGCAGACCTGCTTAACCCAGTTCGCTTTGCTGAAAAGCTCAAAGAAAACTTGGAATATCATAATTATGTTCTAGTGAATTATTTGAAAGCCGAACCAGTCGACTTCCAAAAAACTTATGACGATGCGATGCGTGATGTTGAGCGTATTCGTCCTATGGTGACTGATGTGTCGACCGCTTTGCATACAGCATATAAAGCGGGTGCAAGTTTGTTGTTCGAAGGTGCTCAAGGTAGTTTGCTCGATATCGATCATGGTACTTATCCATTCGTTACTTCCAGTAATTGCGTTGCAGGTAACGCAGCAGCGGGTTCTGGCGTTGGTCCTGGCATGTTGCACTATATTCTTGGTATCACTAAAGCCTATACGACACGTGTTGGTTCTGGTCCTTTCCCATCTGAATTGCCTACTGATCAGGGCGTTGGCAAACATTTGGCAAGTGTTGGGCACGAGTTTGGTACAGTGACTGGACGTGCTCGCCGTTGCGGTTGGTTTGATGCAGCTTTGCTCAAGCGTTCAGTTCAAATCAATGGCGTATCTGGCATGTGTTTGACCAAATTAGACGTATTAGATGGTCTCGAGTCTTTGAAGTTGTGCACTGGTTATACGATTGATGGTAAAACGGTTGATATTTTCCCAGTTGGCGCCGAAGAAGCTGCACGTTGCGTAGCGGTTTACGAAGAGATGCCAGGTTGGTCTGAGTCTACAGTTGGGGCGCAGTCGATGGATGCCTTACCTGTCAATGCACGCAATTACATCAAGCGTATCGAAGAATTGGTTGGTGTTCCTATTGATATGGTTTCTACAGGCCCAGATCGTGAAGAAACGATCGTTCTGCGTCACCCGTTCTTGTAATCCAAAATGAGTGAGCAGATGCAAGAGAATACACCAAGCGATTTATGGGTGTCTTGGGATGAGTATCATGCGTTGATCGAGCGTCTTGCCATTCAAGTCTATGACTCTGGGTGGCAGTTTGATCACATGGTTTGTTTGGCTCGCGGTGGTTTGCGTATAGGCGATGTGTTTTCTCGTCTATTCAAGAAATCTTTAAATATCCTGACGGTCAGTTCGTATCGTGGCGAAACTGGTCAAGATCACCAGCAACTGATGATTGGAAGTCATATTTCAGGCCTGAGTGGGGAGTTGAGTGGCCGAGTATTGTTGCTCGATGACCTCGCTGATTCTGGGTTGACCTTCGTTGAAGTTGATAAATGCTTGCGCCAACGATATGCCGGCATCACTGAAATGAAGTCTGCAAGCCTGTGGGCAAAGAGCGTATCGCAAATGATGCCTGATTACTACGTTGAATATGTTGAAGGGTCTCCTTGGATCCACCAACCGTTCGAGGTGTATGATTCGCTAACATTCGCTGAACTGAAGCAGAAATAAGAAAACGCACCGCTCGCCTTGGCGGTGCAGCTTAGTCAAAAACGTAACTCTATTGTCTGTCAAAACCTCGTTTGAGGTTGGTACAAATGACTTTCATTTGATCGACACGATCTGTATT
>CALKVB010000299.1 GCA_937996605.1 uncultured Oxalobacteraceae bacterium
TGAGGCAGGGAATGCCCAGCGCGGTGGTTTCTTCCTGCAGGCCGCCGCTGTCGGTGAGGATCAACGAGGCGTCTTTCCACAGGTTGAGAAACTCCATGTAGGACTGGGGCTTGGTCAGCACCACGTTGGGGCCCAGGTCGAGGCCGAACTTTTCGAGGTTGCCGCGGGTGCGCGGGTGCACCGGGAAGATCAGCGGCAGGTCGGCCGCGATCGCCCTGAGCGCGCCGGCGATGCCGCGCAGGTTGGCTTCGTCGTCCACGTTGGACGGACGGTGCAGCGTGACCACGCCGTACTTCGGGTATTGGGCCTTGATGGCCTCGGTGGCCATGCCGGTCTTGTCGGCGGCGTCGAGCTTGTCGCGCTGGAACAACAGGTTGTCGACCATCACGTGGCCGACGTTGAACACCACGTCCTTGTTCTTGCCTTCGTTCAGCAGGTTGGCCACACCGGCCGGCTCGGTGCAGAAGAACCAGTCGGAAATGCTGTCGGTGACCAGCCGGTTGATCTCTTCGGGCATGCGCATGTCGCCGCTGCGCAGGCCGGCTTCCACGTGAACCACGGGAATATTCAGCTTCTTGGCGTCGATGGAGCAGGCCAGCGTGGAATTCACGTCGCCCACCACCAGCACGCAGTCGGGGCGGGCGTTCTGGCAGATTTCCTCGAAGGCCACCATGATCTTGGCGGTCTGGGTGGCGTGGCTGCCGCCGCCGGCTTCAAGGTGATAGTCGGGCTTGGGAATGCCCAATTCGTCGAAGAAGACGTCGCTCATCTCGCGGTCATAGTGCTGGCCGGTGTGAACGATCCGGAACTCGAAGCGCTCGGCACGGGCCTGCAGGGCGCGCACGATGGGCGCGATCTTCATGAAGTTGGGACGGGCGCCGGCAACGAGGTAGATCAGCGAACGGGACATAAAGACTCCAAACAAACAAAATAAAAACTATTGATCCAACCAACCTGCCATCAAAATAAAATGCACTAAATGACGATATATTCATAGATCCGTACACAAAGAACGCCGCAACAATCTGCTGAGCACTTCGAAAAACCCCGCTTTTGACAATTTACCCTTTTAGTAATCAGTGGGTTACGAGGCTAGTCATGTCAAAATCGTAGGTTTTTCGAGGCGCCCTATTGTGCCACTCGTCTCAAACACTGCAGCATTTTCATCGCTAAGGCCTTCCGATCAAACACTTTTGCCGCAGCCAAACATCGAGAGCGATATCCGGCATATCTATCCTCAGACAACGCCAGTTCCTTTAAGTACATTACTAGCTCATCTGCACTCTCAGGTTCAAAAACTATCCCTACGTCAGTATCCTGAACAATCGCAGCCGACTCTCCCTCGACTCCGTGCAACACGGGAATCCCCATTCCCATGCACTCGAAAAGTTTCGACGGAATTACTGAAGTAAACAATTCAGTCTTTTTCAAATGAATAATTGAGACATTCAAGACCGACCAATAACGTGCAACATCGTCCTTAGATACCGAGTCAACAAAAGTGATATTTGAAAGCCCTCTTTTCGCCGCATCCTCCTGTAGCGCCGCCTTGCGCGCGCCGTCGCCCAAGAGCATGAAATGAAATTTTTCTCCATCAGGATCTGAAGCTAAAATCTCAGCCGCATCCAAAATAGTCTCAAGATGGTGAGCCAACCCATGCGTACCTACATAGCCAGCGACGAACTTTCCCTCAAGATTTAAATCTCTAAGAAGTTGAGCATCCTTCTCCATCGGCCTAAAACGAGACATATCGACGCCATTTGTCACAACTTCAATTTTTGATTCATCCACCCCACGCTTAATTAATTTATCCTTAAATGCATGAGTAACAGAAATAATAAGAGAACATTTTTTGTAAAGAAACATCTCAACTCGTTCAAGCATCCTAATCGCGAAAGAGTCACTCATCGCACCAACCGCTTTGATCGATTCAGGCCAAATATCTCGTAACTCGAAAACAAATGGCACACGCTTAGCAAAACCTACAAACCATCCGGCGCACGCGGTAAAAAACTGAGGTGACGTTCCAACAACCAAGTCAACTTGACGTACAAAAAAACTGCCAATTACAGCCGAAACCATGAAGCTTTGATAATCCAGTACTCTCTTAACAAACCCTTCATTCGCTGTAATATAAGACCAAACACGAATTACACGAATCCCTTCGACAAACTCTTCAGACCATAACCTATTTTGGTATCCGTCATACACACGTCCTTTTGGAAAATTTGGCGCACACGTTATAACGGTTACGTTGCATCCCGCACTTACCCATTCCCGACAGTGCTCATACGTACGACTCGCAGGTGCATTGACCTCAGGTGGAAAGTTGTCAGTCAAAAAGAGAATATGCATAATAACATTTCACACAACAGAAAAATTCCCACCAAAATTTGACGCCATTCGATCCAAAACAAGAAACGATTTGTCGCACAACGCTTTTGGATGCGAAATGATTACGCGATCAGATCCATCATGAACGGCCTGCAGAATTTCATTAAACGTAACATTCGAACGTGCGCCGTCAAGAGTTAAAACATCAACATCGCCATTAAGAATTCTATCAAATGTTCTCAAACGCCCGCCCCCGATTGCGGCCCCATCCCCCCAAAAACGATATTTTTTTAAATCAAGAAGTCGAAAAAATACCATCTTCAAATAAAACAAACTCGAGTAACGTACAACAGACATCGGCAACTCCAAGAACGAACCATCTTCGCAGGGAACGAGTGGATCTTCTTCAAAACGCCACTTAGATTGTCTGGGAGCAGACCTGAAGTCAAAATAATGTGTATCAGTATTTAGATATCCATCAAAAAAAACAGAACTATCAACTTGAACTCCTTTCTTTTTCAGAAAATCAGAAATCTGAGAAAATGGCTGAATACACCAACCACCAGCACGATACGCGCGGATATTCGCCGCCCCCACAATATCCGCCAAGGCAGCATAATATTTTTCGCAGATATCTAAAGCACTGCTGTCGTCAAAATGGGCAAGCCGATACCGCTTTGTAGAAAAACACCAGCCAGACTCAACGTACTCCGAGTCTTCCCAGTGTGGGTGGATATGCAATTGAACTGAGTGCCCTAACCCCACCAACTCCTTGAGCTGATTAGATATAAGGTTATATTCGTGCTTTACCTGACTGTTACTCTGCACCAATCCAGCCATTGTATAAAGCATGCCGGCGTCAACAAAGAACGTAAATCTGACGCCTCTAGCTTGCCCAATCTCAATTAGCTGCCGTGTCGGTTCGATCATGCAGCGCTCCACAGAACCCGAACGAGCACCAAAAAAAAACTCATAGTCAAGCGTCAAATAAATTCGACTCAAGACAAACCTCCTTCCTTTAATGCATCGATGGGGTCAACATATCGTCTTTTTTTAAGTTTAAAGTAAACTCCCACAAGAAAATTAAAAGTAAACCATTTATATTTAGAAAAAACAACTCGAAACGCAACCCCTTCCACTAGAGTCGCACCGAAGCGTTCCTTAAAACGTTGGATACCTTCATACTTACTCCCCTCATCGACCTTGAGGCGTGCTCCAACGAAGTCATACATTTTGACGCCCTTGTCTCGCAATAGGCGCATCGCCTGATACTGCAATAAATTTAGCGCACCGGTTACAGGAACACCAACAGAGCCGCCATAAAGATAATATCCGACATTTTTCCCATAAGGAAGCCCGATATATGCAATATCAAAGAACTTCAATAGTTCAGGTATCTGTGTTTTCTTCACCGGCGGAACAAAAACGACATTTTTTACCCCCTCCGCCTGAACACGCTCTTGCAGCGCAAGCTTGTCCGGTCCACCACCAACAAGTACAAAAACAACCTTGTCGTCCTTGATCAACTTGGCTGCATCAATAAATGCATCGAGTGCATTGGCAACACCGTGAGTCCCTGCGTAACCAACGATGGCTTTGCCGTGCGCCCTTAATTCCGAAAAGATCTTGCTAACATCCAGATTGAGCGTATCACTGCCTTCCAACCATTCATCAGGATCGATCCCATTCGGAACGATCCTTAGTTTTTGTGGCTTCATCCCGCGGGAAACCATGTATTCACGCACATTCGGGAGCATCGAAACGACAATATCCGAATGGCGATAGGCGTAGTCCTCGGCGGCCTGCACCATCATGATGAAGGGATGCCATCTGGACATATTGCCGAGTTCAATGGGAGAAAGCGGCCACAGGTCATGCACCTCGAAAACAAGCTTGGCCTTGGCGATATTAGCAATACGCTTAGCTGCCCAAATATCCATCGGATAAGTGCTGGACGCAATCACAACATCGGGTCGTTCGGAACGCGCCCAATCGGCAGCCCCTGCATAAAGCTGTACGACGAAAGACGCCATGTTCTTGACTCGCCCGAAGCCATTACCCGTATAAGCTGGGGTTTTAAGCCAAGAGTAATTGACGCCCTCAACCACTTCATCCATACGGGATTTCTGATCAAGAGCAGGCGTCACAGCTCGGATATGAGAGCGATCAGCAGCAACGATTCGCACATCATGCCCGGCACGAACCCATTCGCGGGCCATATAGAAGGGCCGATACTCCATCCCGTAGGACGGAGAACCGGCGTAGTGATTCAAATACAGAATTTTCATTGCACAAGAACTTTGACAATGCCCTCGGATGCCTTGCCGTCGCCATAAGGCGCAATATCGGAACCTTGCGAACCAATGGCCTCCAGAGCGACACGTACAAGCACATCCACATCGGTAGGCGACACAAGGCGATTCCAGCCGGCCTCAACCAGTTCGACCCATTCCGTTTCATCGCGCAGAGTCACGCACGGAACGTGGTAAAAGAAAGCCTCCTTCTGCACGCCACCACTATCCGTCGTGATCAAAGCCGCGGATTGCTCCAGCATCACCATATCGAGATAGCCAACCGGGTCGATTAGCAGCACTCTGTCACCCAGCATATCCTTAAGGCCATCCTGCTCCAGTATCTTGCGAGTCCTAGGGTGAATCGGCCACACGATAGGCATTTTATCTGCGATCTTCTTGAAGGCCGCAAGAATGACCTTCAAACGTGACAAATCGTCGGTGTTTTCTGCACGATGAATGGTGGCCAGCACGAATGCGCCGGCTTCGAGTCCGTGTTTTTTAAGAATTGTCGACGACGCCCGCGCACGCTCTCCAAAAACCAACGCTGCGTCATACATCACGTCCCCGATCTGATGGCATTTCGCGGCTTCGACACCTTCATTGGCCAAGTGCGCCATCGCTGCAGCCGTCGGTGCAAATAGAAGATCGCTGACGTGATCGGTCACGACACGATTGATTTCTTCAGGCATGCGACGGTTAAAGGAACGCAAGCCCGCCTCAACGTGCGCGACAGGAATATGCAGCTTTACCGCGGCAAGGGCGCCGGCGAGGGTAGAGTTGGTATCGCCATAAACAAGAACATAGTCGGGCTTTTCCTTGACCAGCACTTCTTCAATACCCGCGAGTTGCGCTCCAGTCATCGCGCCGTGCAGGCCGCCACCCACGCCGAGATTGTATTTGGGAACGGGTATCCCCAACTCCTCGAAAAACACGTCGGACATGTTCTGATCATAGTGTTGGCCGGTATGGAGAAGAATCTCTTCCACACCACCCACTTTGGAAAATGCATTGCTGACAGCAGCAGCCTTAATAAACTGCGGACGCGCGCCGATAACAGTGATGATTTTCATGTAATAACCTTACCAATCAAATAAAGAAAATTTCGAGCCCGCAGTCGGTGCGCAAATTAAAAAACCAAGGCATCAAGACTCAGCTCGGACACAGCGACTGGTACAGAGAGGTCAACTTCACAACCTCTGCCCCCCAATTATATTTTTCATAGACGGCTTGCTTGCCCCTTTCCCCCATGGCCCGCGCCTCATCAGGGTGGCTAACAACATAGTCGATAGCCTCGGCTATTGCGCCTGGGTCAAGTGGATCAACGCACAAGCCACATTGATTACCTTCTATAATTTGTTTCCACAAGGGAAAATTGGATGCAATCACAGGCAATCCAGAAGATCGGAAGAGC
>CALKVB010000300.1 GCA_937996605.1 uncultured Oxalobacteraceae bacterium
GATGCGCTGAAAGAGCATCGGCAGCTCGTTGGCCGGCTTGTCCCCATAGTGCTCGGCCAGCCGCATCATGCTGTCCTGCACGATGTCCAGGGCTGATTCCTCGTTGCGCACGTGATAGACCGAACGCTTGAATGCGCGCTTTTCGACGCTTTTCAGGAAATCCGAGAGTTCTTGTTCAGTAGCCAAGTTGGAAGCCTGCTCTGTGGCCAGATGGGAAACTGGAGTTGCCGCCCATTATCGCATTGCGGAAAGTCAGCAAAGGTGGGGCGATTTTCCCGCACTTGGCTCGAAATTTGCCCCAAACCGATGCGATAATGCGCGCTGCAAGTGACAAAAAAGGCAAAAGGGTCTCGGCTCGGCGGTTCGAACATACCGCCCATGGCCTTGGCCTCAAGTCCCGACGCGGCCCCACAAGGGCACAGTGAAGGGGCACCCAAGGTTTTTCGTTAGAGAAAATCACAAAGGTTGAATATGGAAATCTCAAAAGCTGAAGTTTCGGCTGCATCCACTGCGGCTACCGCGTCCAAATCCACCGTGGAGTTAATGGGCTCGGAAATCCTCGTCAAGGCCTTGCAGGCCGAAGGCGTCAAGTACATCTGGGGCTACCCTGGTGGCGCCGTTCTGTACATCTACGACGCGATTTTTAATCAGCGTAAATTTCAACACGTGCTAGTTCGTCATGAGCAGGCTGCTATTCATGCGGCAGATGCTTACTCTCGTTCGTCCAACAAAGTGGGTGTCGCTTTGGTGACTTCCGGTCCAGGCGTAACGAATGCAGTGACGGGATTAGCAACGGCGTACATGGATTCTATCCCCATGATCGTTATCTCTGGGCAGGTACCTAGCCATGCTATTGGCGAGGATGCCTTCCAGGAGTGTGATACCGTGGGTATAACTCGCCCGTGCGTGAAGCATAATTTCTTGGTGAAGGATGTGCGGCAATTGGCTGAGACAGTAAAGAAGGCTTTCTTTATTGCGACTACTGGTCGTCCAGGACCTGTCTTGATCGATATCCCTAAAGATATTAGTAACCAAAAGACGACCTACCATTATCCCAAAGAAATTGAAATGCGTTCATATCGCCCTGTCGACAAAGGGCACGCAGGACAAATTCGTAAAGCAGTTCAATTGCTACTGCAAGCAGAACGCCCAATGATTTACACCGGTGGCGGTGTAGTCTTGGCAAATGCTGCGCCAGAACTGAATAAATTAGTTGATCAATTAGGTTTTCCTTGCACCAATACCTTAATGGGCTTGGGCGCATACCGTGCGACTGATGAGAAATTCGTTGGTATGCCGGGTATGCATGGTACCTACGAAGCAAACATGGCAATGCAGCACTGTGATGTGTTGATTGCGATTGGCGCGCGTTTTGATGATCGTGTCATTGGCAATCCAAAACATTTCGCATCTCATCCACGCAAAATTATCCACGTCGATATCGATCCTTCTTCGATTTCAAAGCGCGTTAAGGTTGACATTCCAATCGTCGGAAATGTTAAGGATGTATTGGTGGAAATGTTGTCGCAATTGTCTGCAGCGGATGCTAAGCCAAACACCAAGGCGCTTGCTGATTGGTGGAAGCAAATCAATAAATGGCGTGCACAAGATTGCTTAGGCTACGAGAAATCGTCGACCATTATTAAGCCACAAGCGGTGATTCAGAAGGTCTGTGAGTTGACCCATGGTGATGCCTTCATTACTTCTGACGTAGGTCAGCATCAAATGTGGGCTGCACAGTATTACAAGTTTAATCAACCAAAACGTTGGATTAATTCTGGTGGCCTAGGTACGATGGGTGTAGGTTTGCCGTACGCTATGGGGGTGCAAATGGCGAACCCTGATGCGACGGTTGCATGTATTACCGGTGAAGCTTCGATTCAGATGTGTATTCAAGAACTTGCGACATGCAAGCAATACCATTTGACGCCAAAAATTATCCTTTTGAATAATCGTGCTTTAGGTATGGTGCGCCAGTGGCAGCAAATCGATTATGCCGGACGCTACTCTGAATCTTATATGGATTCACTGCCTGACTTTACGCGTCTGGTCGAGGCATACGGCCACGTTGGGATGAAGATTGAAAATCCAGCTGATGTCGATGGTGCTTTGCAGGAAGCGTTCGCCATGAAGGATAAGTTAGTCTTCATGAATTTCATTACAGATCAAGACGAAAAAGTGTGGCCCATGGTGAAAGCCGGTAAAGGTCTCACTGAAATGTTGCTTGGTTCGGAGGATTTGTAATGAGACACATTATCTCTGTATTGCTCGAAAACGAAGCGGGCGCCTTATCGCGTGTGGTTGGCTTGTTCTCTGCACGTGGCTATAACATCGAAACTTTAACGGTCGCTCCGACCGAAGACGCCACCTTGTCACGGATGACAATCGTGACGACAGGTTCAGATGACGTGATTGAACAAATCACCAAACACTTAAATCGCTTGATTGAGGTGGTGAAGGTCGTTGACTTAACCGAAGGTGCCCACATTGAGCGAGAGTTAATGCTCATCAAAGTGCGAGCCGTAGGTAAAGAGCGTGAAGAAATGAAGCGCACTGCGGATATCTTCCGTGGTCGCATCATCGATGTGACTGAGAAAAGCTACACCATAGAATTGACTGGCAACAAGGGAAAACTCGATGCATTTATCGATTCCATTGAGCGCACTGCCATTCTAGAAACGGTACGTACCGGCGGTTCTGGTATTGGCCGTGGTGAACGCATTCTTAAAGTTTAATCAGATCTAGCAGAAGAAGTAAAACCGCACAGGCGCAGAGGATGCAGAGTATTGCAAGCTCTTCCTCTACGCACTCGGTGTCTCTGCGGTTCAGATTGTCACCCGACATAAAGTTCAATTTCAGTTTTCGATTATTTGCATACAATTTAATTTAATAGGATATCAACATGAAAGTTTTTTACGATAAAGATTGCGATCTCTCTTTGATCAAGGGCAAAAAAGTTGCCATCATCGGCTACGGTTCACAAGGTCATGCACATGCCTTGAATATGAGTGAATCTGGGTGCCAGATCACTGTTGCTTTGCGTAAAGGTGGCGCATCTTGGGATAAAGCAAAGAATGCAGGCTTGAAAGTGGCTGAAGTTAATGAGGCCGTGAAAGAAGCAGACGTCATTATGATTTTGCTGCCAGATGAAAACATCGCTCAGGTCTACAACGAAAATGTTGCGCCTCACGCAAAACAAGGTGCGGTATTGGCTTTTGCTCATGGCTTTAACGTTCATTATGGTCAAGTTGTGCCACGTGCAGATATGGATGTAATCATGATCGCACCTAAAGCGCCAGGTCATACCGTGCGTGCGACTTATACCCAAGGTGGTGGTGTACCGCATCTGGTCGCGGTTTATCAAGACAAGTCTGGTTCTGCACGTGATATCGCATTGTCTTATGCGATGGCAAACGGTGGTGGCCGCGCTGGTATCATCGAAACCAATTTCCGGGAAGAGACAGAGACGGATTTGTTCGGCGAACAAGCTGTTTTGTGTGGCGGTGCAGTTGAATTGATCAAAGCTGGTTTTGAAACTTTGGTTGAAGCGGGATACGCACCAGAGATGGCATATTTTGAGTGTTTGCATGAATTGAAATTGATTGTTGACTTGATTTATGAAGGCGGTATAGCCAACATGAACTACTCAATCTCAAACAATGCGGAATACGGTGAATATGTGACAGGTCCGCGCGTCGTTACGGCGCAAACCAAAGAGGCAATGCGTCAATGTTTGAAGGACATTCAAACGGGTGAGTACGCGAAGAGTTTCATCTTGGAAAACAAGGCTGGAGCGCCAACTTTGATTTCACGTCGTCGCTTGAATTCAGAGCATCAAATTGAACAAGTGGGTGCTAAGTTACGCGCCATGATGCCTTGGATCGCTAAGAACAAGATGGTTGATCAGTCGAAGAATTAATAGTTCGATGTCCAATAAAAAACCACCCGAGCGGGTGGTTTTTTTATGCGTAATACTCCGAAGTGCAACTGGTATTTGCTAACGATGATTGCGCGACATCATCATTAGTCGTTCGAATAAATGCACGTCTTGCTCGTTTTTGAGTAATGCCCCATGTAGCGGAGGTATTGCATGCTTTGAGTCCTTCGATTGCAAAATTTCGAGAGGAATATCCTCTGCTAACAGAAGTTTTAACCAATCGATTAATTCGGAAGTAGAAGGTTTCTTTTTAATGCCGTGAATTTCTCTCAATCCATAAAAAACTTTGAGTGCTTCCTCCATTAAATCGTCTTCAATTTTTGGGAAATGCACGTTGATAATATCTATCATGGTATCTCTTTCAGGGAAGCGGA
>CALKVB010000301.1 GCA_937996605.1 uncultured Oxalobacteraceae bacterium
ACATAAAAAAACGCTCTAGCAATCAACTAGAGCGTTTTTTCATTTCTTCTCAATGTTATTTCAATTTGCGACCGAAATTGAACTTGGCAAATTGTTGTTCGGCCACGTTAAACCATTGACCTTGATTATTGCGGAACACCAGCCAATCATCATAGACCTTCTTGAACTTCGGATTCTTTGAAGCTTCTTCAGAAAAGGTCTCTTGCGCTGCATTGAAACAGGCTTCCATCACCGATTGCGGGAAAGGCTTCAAGATCGTTTTGTCTTGCAGCAAGCGCGCTAATGCTGAAGGGTTCTTTGCGTCGTACTTGGCTTGCATTTGTACATGCGCTTCAAAGGTCGCTGTTTCGATTGCGGCTTGATACAGCTTAGGAAGTTTGTCCCACTCTTTTTTGCTGACATAGAATGACAATTGCGCGCCGCCTTCCCACCAACCTGGGTAATGATAGAACTTGGCCACTTTATTGAAACCGAGTTTTTCATCGTCGTACGGGCCTATCCATTCTGCCGCATCGATCGCGCCTTTTTCTAAGGAAGTATAAATTTCACCACCCGCCAATTGCACTGGGACCGTACCAAGTTTTTGTAAGACCTTACCGGCAAAGCCACCAACGCGGAACTTCAAGCCTTTCATGTCTTCCACGCTCTTAATCTCTTTACGGAACCAGCCGCCCATTTGCGTGCCAGAATTGCCGCCCAAGAAATTTACGATATTGTATTCCGCGAAAAATTCGCGCATCAACTTCATACCGTTACCATGCAACATCCATGCGGTTTGCTGACGTGAAGTCATACCAAATGGAACAGCGCAGTCAAAAGCAAAAGTCGCGTCTTTGCCATAATAGTAGTAAGAAGCGGTATGCCCCATCTCGACCGTACCGTCTTTCACCGCATCCATTACTGCGTTAAATTGCACGATTTCAGGTGCGGCGTATGGTCGAATATTGAACTTGCCATCAGTCAGTTCTTTAACACGATTAGACAAGGTTTCAGCGGCGCCGTAGATCGTATCGAGATTCTTAGGGAAGCTCGAGGCCAAACGCCAATTAATCGTTGGCATTTCTGCTGCGCTTGCTACTGTCGGTGCGGCTGCAACTCCAACTGCGGTGCCGGCTGCGGCTTTTTTCAAAAACGAACGACGTTCCATGCGATCTCCATTTTCTAATTGAATTATTCTAGCTTCGGTCTAGCCTCTGGGGAATTTCAAATCATATCCCCATCAGCGATGTACTTTTGTGCAAGCGCATTCTAAGAAGCAAATTCAAACAATGCAAGGTTTGCAGATCTTGCAGTGCACATTGGGTTGATGATTAACTTCCTGCGACAGTCATGCTTTCGATTAAGATCGACCCTGTAGTTTTGGTGCCGCGCGTCAGTTGATCGTTACCAATCGCCACAATTTGCTGGAACATCTCACGCATATTGCCGGCGATCGTGATTTCTTCGACTGGATATTGAATCACACCATTTTCCACCCAAAAGCCCGAAGCACCGCGTGAATAATCGCCAGTGACGTAATTCACCCCCTGCCCCATCAATTCAGTCACCAACAAGCCAGTGCCCATCTTCTTCAACATCTGCACGAAATTATCACTCTTCCTAGCGAGCGAAGATGTCATCACCAAATTGTGTGAGCCACCTGCATTGCCGGTGGTTTGCATACCAAGTTTGCGAGCGGAATAGGTCGATAAGAAATATCCTTGCAAAACACCGTCTTTCACCACATCACGTTTCTTCGTTGTGACGCCTTCATCATCAAATGGTGAAGAACCAACGCCACCCAGGATATGCGGATCTTCCGTCACTTGTATATGCGAAGGGAAAATTTGCTGACCTAAACTATCGAGCAAGAAACTCGATTTACGATAAAGCGCGCCACCTGACACTGCCTGCACTAAAGATCCAAGCAAGCCGGCTGCCAAAGGCGCCTCAAACAACACTGGGCACTTGCGCGTATCAATGGTACGCGAATTCAAACGGGCCAAAGCACGTTCTGCCGCATAGCGACCAATCGCTTCTGGGCTCGCCAGTTGTTTGGCGTTACGATGCGAGCTATACCAATCATCGCGTTGCATGCCTGCGCCTTTACCCGCAATTGGTGCAACGGACAAGGTATGGCGAGAGAAAGCATAGCCACCGCTAAAACCACGCGTATTGGCAGAAACAAAATGCGATTGTTGAGCATGTACGCTAGCGCCATCACAATTGCTAATTCGCTTATCGGTCTCAAAGGCCGCTGCTTCAATGCGGCAAGCCAAGGCAATCGCCTCTTCTGCCGTCACTTGCCATGGATGAAACAGCTTCAAATCTTGTGGATTTTTTTCCAACATCTCAGCATCGGGCAACCCTGCGCAATCGTCCTCGGCGGTGAATCGGGCAATGTTGTAAGCCGCCTCAACCGTATCTTCCAAAGACTTAGCAGAAAAATCACTAGTGCTGGCATTTCCACGCTTCTTGCCGATATAAACCGTGATTCCTACCCCTTTATCGCGATTTTGCTCTATCGTTTCAACTTTAGCTTTGCGTACACTAATCGATAAACCACCACCTTCACTGACCTCTGCTACCGCATCTGTTGCACCTTTATTACGTGCAATACGGAGCATGTCCTCTGTAATTTGCTTAAATTGATCCTGTGTATGGGTAAAAACTGGTTTGCTCATAGCTTCTGTTTCTTTAGCTGAAAGGATAAAGAGAGTATCATAGCAGTCGTTTCAATAAGTTTATAGAAGATTTACCAATGCCAAATCCCAATCGAGGCTCTTGCGGCTATCAGTCCAACGAGTTTGAAGAAGAATACGACCGCCCTTCCAAATCAGAATTAAAACGCCAAATGACAGCGCTGCAAAAGCTCGGCCAAGAATTAGTCGATGCTCCGCGCGATCGCGTCAAACGCGTTCCTATGCCTGAAGATGTGCGTGACGCCATTCTAGAATGTCAAACCATCACTAATCATGAAGGCCGCCGCCGTCAGATGCAATTTGTCGGCAAGAAGATGCGCAGCTTGGACGAAGCTGAAGTAGCGCTCATCCAAAAAACCATCGATAGCTGGAAAGGTGCGTCAAAAGCAGAAACAGCTGCGATGCATTCCCTAGAACGCAAACGTGAAAAACTGCTCGCCAATGACACCGCTTTGACGGAATTGATGGCAGAAAACCCTGAGCTTGATGTTCAGCATTTACGTACTTTGATTCGCAATGCGCGCAAAGAGCAAGCGGAAAACAAGCCGCCCAAAGCTTATCGTGAAATCTTCCAAATCTTAAAAGAGATCCAAGCGAAGCATAACGCTGCTGCGATCGCAGAGGTCAGTGAAGAAGACAATAACGACGATGACGACAGCGACAACTGATCCCACTTTAGACATGTCCATCGATCGTCCCCTGCGCATAGGTTTAGTATCCGTGTCTGACCGTGCTTCTGCAGGGGTCTATCAAGATCAAGGACTCCCAGCGTTACAAGACTGGTTCACTCAAGCACTGAGCAGTGCTTGGAGCATGCACACACGTTTGATCCCCGATGAGCGTACTGCAATCGAGCAAGCTCTGATCGAGCTGGTTGACGATGAACTCTGCGATTTGGTGATTACGACGGGGGGAACGGGTCCAGCTCGCCGTGATGTCACACCAGAAGCGACGCTGGCTGTCGCCACCAAGGAAATGCCGGGTTTCGGTGAACAAATGCGTCAAATTAGCCTGCGCTTTGTACCGACGGCAATCCTTTCTCGCCAAGTCGCCGTCATTCGCGAAACCAAAGACCATGCGGCCCTGATTTTGAATCTGCCTGGCCAACCGAAATCCATCAAAGAAACTTTAGAAGGATTAAAGGGCGCTGAAGGCCAACAAATCGTGAATGGCATTTTTGCTGCTGTTCCGTACTGCATTGATTTGATTGGCGGCCCGTATATCGAGGCTGACGCCACGGTGTGCGCGGCGTTCCGCCCCAAGTCGGCCATCCGGCCTCCGGTCACACCAGGCGGTTGAGG
>CALKVB010000302.1 GCA_937996605.1 uncultured Oxalobacteraceae bacterium
AGTAGCTGTTTTTGTGTTTCCTGATCCCGAGTCAATTAGAAGTCAATTGTTGGGATTTTGGCGAGACCCTGAACATGTCAGATTTTATCATCCAGAGCTAATTGAGCTTATGTGTTCAATGGCAAAGCTGAAGCTCGTAATGAATAGTCAGTTAGCTCCAGGTCGCAATGTATTTCCATTTTCCATTGATCCTCCTCAATTTAATTCAGAGAGCTTGTTGCCAGACCCTCTTCGGATTGCTGATGGTTGTAGTTGGTATGAGAGGTTGCTCAATCGGTTTGGCTTGGCCTCATTGCGGCAACTTGCGCGTGTTGTCGAAGAACGTGAGCTATCTTTGATTAAAGTAAATGGTGCGATCGAAAGGCGCCTCTTGTCGTTAGAGAGTGCCACCAAAAGGCTTTGGGAAGTGAACCAGACATGGGCCTGGGACGATAATGCCGTTATGGTTTTCAGGAAGATTTGATGACTGACTTTGAACTGAGTTTCTAGTACTTTTTTTGAAGTTGATTCAGGATCTTTACGAGCTCATTCGAAGTGGTCCAGGCTTCGCCATGCACATACCGGGGAAGCTTGAAGATATTCGACGCTTCGGTTATTATTTCTGATTGGGTTGTGAACGCCGCTAACATTCCATGCTGATGCCTATATTTTGGCAGGTACTCGTTGGTCAGATAGTTGTTAAAGTGACCAAACGGGTATGCGAATAAACTGGTTCTGTGTCCCGTCGTAATTAAAGCCTTGTTTATATACTCGGCTGCCTGCTGAATCTGCTTGTCGGCATCGTCGTAAGAGTCTATCAAGGAGAAGTCTCCCCTTTTATTCTCCCTTTGCGAAACAACATCTATGCACGGGTGAAGATGATCCCAGCTATGATTCTCGATGGCGATGAGTCCTGTCATGGCGGCTGATTTCCACCATTTTTCTGTACTCAGTTCGTAGCCTGCATGGCAACCTGCATCAATCTGCTTTCTGGCCTCCGGTGAGGCAATCACAAAAGAGGTTAGGAGGTGTGACCTCTCGTCGTGCGTAATCAGCATATGCTGTCGAAGGATATCCGCAAAACTAATTTGTTGGCCGTGTTGCGGGTGGGTGAAGTGCTCCCAGTCCAATGTGGTTCCGTCATCACAGCTTAGTGCAACAGCAATTTCAGGAAAATTGTGGTGTGAGGCCCCTGACTGAATATTGCAACAAAGGTCTTTCAGTGAAACGAGTGGAATTCTCCGTTTTCTGAGTTCTGATAGATCTTCGCGTAAGGCGATGTGGTCATTGTTTTCGTACTGATCGCCAGCGATGTTTTGGCTGTGATATGCCAACACTACTATTTTCATCTAGAAGTCGCCAATAGATATTGCTTCGTTAATTAGTGCGTGCTTTTTGTGCTCGGGAAGTTCTGCGTTCCAACGGACAAGCAACTTTTCTTCGTGGGTTTCAAGAAAGCCCGCCGCCAGATCGACCTCTTTGGCTCGTGCATTTCCGCAGTGACCAAAAAAAGCATCCAGCTCGTTTTCATGTCGTGTGAAACAGTATAGAAGTGTTTGCCTTAGCAGCCCCCCCTCGGCGGAAATCGCATTTTTCTGCAATTCCGTGAGTTGCTTGAAGACTCTTCCATCAGTGCATCCTCCCCCCACATAGCCCAAGCGATTTCGAGTCCAGAGGTGAAGGTAGGATATTGGCGTTCTGGAAGGGCCCGCGACATAGAAAGCTACTATATGGTGTCCGAAAGTTGGTGGTTCGTCTCCGAATTTTCTTAAGAAAAGATCCTGAATGACCGGCGTTGGACTTTCGATCTCAGCTATTGTGATGAATTCGCGGATTCGCACGGGTATTGCGAGGTTGTATGACATGGCTCGGGTTGTTTTTAATCAAAGGTTTTCTTATTCGGGTTTCCGAAATGGATAAAATTTTTGTTCGATTAGGTAATGGCTGGTGCTTGCCAGGGTCGCTGTAGCTACAATGCAGAAAAGCAAAGCTTCTGCCGATATTTGTAATGTGTTGCTGTGCTTGAATATATATTCTTTGCTAAGAATAAGGACAGGGAGGTGCCATAGGTAAATTCCGTAGCTAAGGTCCCCTGCCCAAAGAAGTGGGGTGGAGGTTAGTGGGGCCGAAAACCATGATGGCTTGCGCAGGCAGTAGATCGCAGATGCGATGCAGGCGCTGCTTGCAGAGTTCCAGGTGGTGAGTAAAGCGCCTCCTTTCCAGTACGTATCTAAGTTATCAACAAGCAAGGCGACGCTCACATACAATGCGGTCATTGATGCAATTAGCAGCACGAAACGAGAGCGGTCAGAGAGTTCTGTCTTTATGTGGGAAACGTAGAAGCCGCAATAGAAGCTGAACGCAGAGCCGGGAAGTGAGTTGAGCAGCGAAAGGTTTGTGGTGTGGTCATCTGATGGGTAATTGTGAATAATTGCAGATCTCCATCCTATGGTAATGGCAAGGATAATCGTGGCTGTGAGTGTTTTTTCTAGTTTTCTGGTGAGTACGAGAATCAGTGGGGCTGAAATGTAAAAAGCCATTTCAACTGACAGTGACCACCATACTCCATTGATTGGAGGGGCGTTAAACGGGGGGAGGTCAAACCAAAGGGTTGCGTGAGCTGCTGCGGATCCTATGCTGTCGATGGTCTGCTTGCCGAGGGCAAAGTGCAGCGTCATTATAACTATAAGTTGGAAGGCGTAAGCGGGGTATATCCGACTTACCCTTCTATTCCAGAAGAATAGTATACTTCTAGTTGTCAATGTTCTTTCTTGGAGCTGCTTTCCGATTAGGAAGCCGGAGAGGACAAAGAAAAGAGTAACTCCAAGCCACCCGACATTCATCGCAAGTGCGAGATCCCATCTGGTTTCAAAAATGTTGATTCGCATTCTGGCCGATAGAGCAGGGAATAGCTCGGTCCAGTGGAATAGAAGTACTAGTATCGCGGCTACCCCTCTGGTGCCATGCAATGCAGGAAAGTAGGTATTCATCGATTTGAGTTTAAGGGCTGCTTTACTGATGCTTGCGGATCTTATCGAGAACAAGTTCGATCAGGCCGGACGGGTGTTTCCAGTGGTTTCCGCATACAAATCTAGGTATTTCCCACCGGCAAGTGCTGGGCGTGACAAGTTGGCCTCCTGTCGAGAAGGCGCCGAGCAGTCCAATTTTCTCCGCTTTTGCAGGGAAATACTCATCTCTTAAGTATTTTGAGACGTCACCGTAGGGATAGGCGAAAAGTTTTGGTTCCCTTCCGCTGGCATTCTTGATATATGTTTGTGCAAGGGACACTTCCCAGTCGGCTGACTCTTCTGTTTTTATTTCGAAGAAGCTTCCTTTCTTGACCTGCATCGGATGCGGCCAAGGAAGATCGGTATGGTTGTGATCCCAGCTATGGTTCCCGACGTCGATGAGTCCAGTAGTCGCCGGTGACCACCAGTGTTCGCTCAGCATAGCTTCGCCATTAAGTGATTTTGTTTCAAGAATGTGCCTGGCATTCGGCGAGGCGATGACGAAGCTCGTTGCTGGGGCGTTGTGGCGTGCCAGGTGTTGGTAAAGGGCTGGGTATTCTTTTCCTGAGGATGTGATGAAATCGCAATAATCAACTATGGCTCCGTCGTCAAAGGTTATTGCAATCGACCCGGCGACGTTCTCCCACGGAATGTGGCCTTGGAGCGCTTGAGCGATGCTTAGGGCGCTCGATACTGGGATTCCCAAATTCTTTATGTTGTCAAGGTCCTCGCCCAGAGCTATGTAGTCATTTTTGTTGTACGAGTCCGCTTCTCGCCTGTAGCTGTGGTAGCAAAGAATGGCTGCAGGCGTTGGGCTTTTCTCTGTCATGGGAGTGGATCAAGTTCAAGATATACGCTTGCACTTTCGTGTGGCTTACGTAGGTCAATGTTTTGCAGGGCAAGGTGGGATGATTGGTTGTAACTTACCTCTCGAGTTTGAAAACCTGCTTTTCTGGCAATAGAACTTAGTAGTGGAATGTCGTACATCATTGGGCCAACCATTCGGATTCCCCGATTTATAACCTCCGCGGCACTTCGTGTTTCGAGTGGGATCGGGACGTGCGTCTCCCATGTGCTTATCAACCACTCGGGATTATTGAAGTATGCTGTTAGGAATTTGCGTAAGTCAGGCATAAGCAGCCGAACGGCACCATTTGGACGAAGTACTCGCCTACATTCCTTCAGAAACGGCTGACATGCCTCGATTGGGATTTGTGTGATGACTTCTTCGCAAAAAATGTAATCGACTGAGAATGAATCGAGAGGCAGTGGCTTCGTGATGTCAGCAATGATATCGGGGTTGCAGTCCGGTTCGATGTCCAGGTGTGTCCATCCTGGCATTTTGCGATAACCGGAACCGATGCTCAGTTTCATATTAGTCCTTGATTGCAGTATCAATAATTGAGTTTGTCGTGCAGTGGTAGCCGTGAATGCGTGCTTTCGCAGGTCGGAATGGTCGATGAGATAGTCGGCTCTTGGGAAACGCTGAACAAATCCTCTCCCAACCTCTCCTGAATGATCCCGCTGCAAAACGCATTCAAAAAAACGTCATTCAGGCCTAAAACCAGATTTTCGAGGGCATTTTCCCCCGAATCCCCTCCCTCAGGACGCACCTCGGCTATGAATGGCGGGCATCCGCCTGTTGGCGAGCACCAAATTGGCAAAGCCGAACAGCGAGAACAGTTGCGCCTCATTCTTCGCCAACCCGCGATAGCGGGTCTTGCGATGCCGAAAGAGGTTCTTGATCACATGAAAGGGATGCTCGACCTTCGCCCGGATGCTCGCCTTGAGCTTCTCGAACCGATCCTGCAGCCGTCCCAGTTCGTCCGCCGGCAAGGCCTTGCGCACACTGCGCTTCATCGCCACCAGCC
>CALKVB010000303.1 GCA_937996605.1 uncultured Oxalobacteraceae bacterium
CCCGCCGGTACCGATCCAACGGTTGCCACCTTCATGTCTTTCTTTTTGCTCCTCAAGTAGTTGCTTGAGTCTATCCATGAGTTTGTCGTAACCAAACTTTTCCAAAGCTGCCCGTTGTTCCGGCGTAAGCTCGCGTTCAAGACGTTTCTTTAGCCAATCCAAAGGAATCTCTGGGTTCTTCTCAAAAATAGTTTGAATGCCTTTGAAATAAAGGCCAAAAGCACGATCGAACTTGTCATAATTAGCTTCATCTTTGACCAAGATAGTGCGAGAGATAACATAGAAGTCATCGACCGAAGTACCGATGACGCCTTGTTTTAAGCCCTCGAGTAAGACCAGAAACTCCTTGATCGAAACGGGGATCTTCGCGTCTTTGAGAATAAAGAAAAAATCGATAAGCACGGTGATATAGGAAAATAGATGCGATAAGGCTTTTAGTCTAGCATTGAGAGCACCACGACGTGCAGAGGACTTCGCCTAAAAAGCGGCGCTGTGCCAAGCAATAAGAATTGCTTAGCTTTTATTAGTTTTGCATCCATTAATTGGATCCTTGCACGCATGCAAGACCAGCTTGTTGCTTGATTTTTAAGGGTTTAGGGCAGAGCAAGACAATGTCTGAGATAAATCAACAGGACGCTTGCACGCACTTTCAAAACGGGTTATACTGCAAAGCTGTACAGAATTTTGCGGCGAGGCCATGTAAGTATGTTGACTTACATCTTGAACCCGTCGCGTTGACCACGTTTAGGAAATCTCATGGCAAATACCGCACAAGCACGCAAACGTGCTCGTCAAGCAGTTAAACAAAATGCACACAACTCTAGTCAACGTTCGACTTTGCGTACAGCGATCAAAGCTGTTCGTAAGGCTATCGAAGCAGGCGACAAAGCAGCTGCTGCATTGATCTTTCAAAACTCTGTTTCTACGATCGATCGTATTGCTGACAAAAAAATCATCCACAAAAACAAAGCAGCTCGTCATAAGAGCCGTTTAGCTTCTGCTTTGAAAGCATTGGCTTAATTGTTTTTGCTAGCGTCAGCCGAACTGACGCTTTGTTGATAAGCTAAGACTAAGCCCAAATCAATTTGGAGTAAGACTTAGCAAGTCATCGCGACAAAGAAAAACCGCAATTTTTATTGCGGTTTTTGTCTTTTCTAATTCGGTTTTTATTTCGCTTACTTGGCGACCCGCTTACTCAAGAGACGTAGCCGCTCGTCTTCGCTTGCAGCGGCTAGACTTTGAGTTCAAGAAGTTCGCCTGGCAAAATAGGGTGACTTGCGAGTGAGTAGTCTCCAATACCGCTGCGAATTAAGCGCAAGGTTGGTAAGCCTACCGCCGCAGTCATGCGCCTGACTTGACGATTTTTTCCTTCGGACAAAATAATGCATAACCAACTTGTTGGAATGTTGGCGCGTTGGCGTATCGGCGGATGGCGTTCCCATAGCCAATCAGGCTCTGCAATTTCAAAGGCCTTACAAGGCAGAGTGGTAAAGTCGCCGAGGTTCAAAGGTGTTTGCAGTTTCGCGACTTGTTTCGGAGACACGGCTCCTTCAACTTGGACCAAATAGGTTTTATCTTCTTTCCAATCGGGGTGGCTGATTTTATGCTGCAACTTGCCGTCGTCGGTCAGCAATACTAAACCTTCACTATCAGCATCGAGTCGTCCTGCAGGGTACACTTTGGGGACCTTGATGTAATCAGCTAAGGTCGCCCGACTGGGGTGCGCTGAAAACTGGCACATGACATCAAATGGCTTATTGAATAAAATCAGTTTCATTGAAAACGTAAGAGATAAAGAAGTGAGTTGATGCAATATTGATAGCGTTCATCGTTGATCTCGTATCGAACACGTCAATAAGAACGCATAAAGTCGAGATTATGCTTGATAAATCGCTGTTTGCGAGTGTCGCAAAATGATGGCATCAAGTAAAATAGTAGTGCATAATACGAAATGGTGGTCTTCTGTCTTATATAAGACTCTATTTTTAACGATTCGAGCAGCACGGTCATGTTTTTGGTTTGTGCTGAATGAACGACTTAAATAGTGTTCTCGATTAAGGCATCAAGGCATGTTAATAGCACGCAAAGCGCAACCCAAAGTTTAACGCTTGATTGCACGTATCCACGGAGAAAACGATGTATCAACATATTAAAGTACCTGCAGAAGGTCAAAAAATTACCGTCAATGCTGACTTCTCATTGAATGTTCCAGAAAATCCAATTATTCCTTACATTGAAGGTGATGGTACTGGTGTTGATATCAGCCCAGTGATGATCAAAGTTGTTGATGCGGCAGTGGCAAAAGCTTACGGCGGCAAGCGTAAAATCAGCTGGATGGAAATTTTCGCAGGTGAAAAGTCCACTAAAGTGTACGGTCCAGATGTTTGGTTGCCAGAAGAAACTTTGGCGGCGCTGAAAGATTACGTTGTTTCCATCAAAGGTCCATTGACAACGCCAGTAGGCGGCGGCATCCGTTCTTTGAACGTGGCTTTGCGCCAAGAGTTGGATCTCTACGTTTGTTTGCGTCCAGTGCGTTATTTCAAAGGCGTGCCATCTCCAGTCCGTGAACCAGAAAAAACTGACATGGTTATCTTCCGTGAAAACTCTGAAGATATCTACGCAGGTGTTGAATTCGCTCAAGGCTCTGATCAAGTTAAGAAATTGATCAAGTTCTTGCAGGAAGAAATGGGCGTCAAGAAAATCCGCTTCCCAGAAACATCTGGTATCGGCGTAAAACCTGTTTCTATCGAAGGTACAGAGCGTTTGGTACGCAAGGCGATCCAGTACGCGATCGACAATGACAAACCATCCGTGACCATCGTTCACAAAGGTAACATCATGAAGTACACCGAAGGTGGCTTCCGTGATTGGGCATACGCACTGGCACAAAAAGAATTCGGTGCTGAATTGATCGATGGCGGCCCATGGTGCAAATTCAAGAATCCAAAAACAGGTAAAGACATTATCGTTAAGGATTCCATCGCTGACGCATTCTTGCAGCAAATCTTGTTGCGCCCAGCAGAATACAGCGTTATCGCGACATTGAACTTGAATGGCGATTACATCTCCGACGCTTTGGCAGCTCAAGTTGGTGGTATTGGTATTGCTCCAGGTGCGAACTTGTCTGACTCTATCGCGATGTTCGAAGCAACGCACGGTACAGCACCAAAATACGCTGGTAAAGATTATGTGAACCCAGGTTCCTTGATTCTGTCCGCAGAAATGATGTTGCGTCACATGGGCTGGTTCGAAGCGGCTG
>CALKVB010000304.1 GCA_937996605.1 uncultured Oxalobacteraceae bacterium
CAAGCCGGAAAGTGTTGCTACCAGATATTGCCACACGTTTTTCATCTGAAATTCCCTCAAGCTAGAAGATGGCGGACGATGAAAACGGTGGCGAAGCCCGTCAACATAAACAACATCGTGGCAAGGATGGAGCGCTTAGAACCTCGTGAGATACCGCACACACCATGGCCACTGGTGCACCCCGAGCCAAGGCGTGAGCCGAAACCCACGATCAAACCTGCGATTAAAATAGTCGGCCAAGTTGTCGCGATTTCAGCGAAGGGTAGAGGAGAAAACAGCAAATAACAGGAAGGAGCTGCAACTAAACCTGCAATAAAACAAAGGCGCCAGATAAAGTCATCTTTTGTCATGCGCAAGGCGTCGGCGACGATGCCAGTAATGCCAGCGATTCGTCCGAGGCCTGCAAGAAGCAAGCTGGCCGCGATGCCTATCAGTGCCCCGCCCGCGAGTGAAGCATAGGGTGTGAATCCATTCCAATTGATGACCGTCATTGTATTTTGCTTTAGCCAAGTATGAACATATGGATGGGATCAAGGAAGAAAAAGACCGACGAAAATCAAGATCCAGAATAAAACTCCGAGAACGATCCAGGCGATATTCCCACCGGTAAATTTCGCATTGCTGTCGCCATCAACATCATGACAGCTCAAGTTAATCATTTTCTGTGCACGTAAAAACATCGGCAGCATCACAAATATCAGAAAAATAGAGGCGATATCCGTGTACGGAGAGCCCTGTTCTTTCATGGCAAGGCGGTCAAATATTCTTTGTATAATCATGGCGCCCACGATGAGGCTGGCCAAGTCAGAGTGTTTCCAAGTGTATGCTTGTTGATTTAAATCCAGTCTTTCGGCGACGCGTCGAAATAGTGCATGCACAAAAAAGATTGAAAACAATGCGCGCGGAACTGGCCAGACGCTATCGCCTGAAGAGTCGCGATAGAGTTGCCAGTTTTTATAAAACCAGTACAGTGAATACATGCCGAGTGTCGCAAGAAAAAGAACTAAGAATTTCTTTTCGGAGACGATGTAGAAATGATTTTGGCGCTGTGCGCTGGTTGGTAATTCAAGGTCAGATGCAGGTGCTGCGTAAATATTATTATCCAAAACGGACTCCGTCGTAATGTATGGAATTAAGTATGCTTCTTCTTGGGTAGCTAAATTTTACACGCATGATCTGCTTAGGAGTACGCAATTAAGGAACCCAAGTAAAAAAATGATCTCACATCAGACAACTTTTCTATCATGTCGCTACAGAACTATACGCCCCACTTGCTTACATAGTCTGGCGCCGTTTGCGTATTTTTCTCATGCGGCACAGGAGTGCTACGCGCCAAATGCAAGGGCAAAACACCAGCCCAAGTCGCTTGTTGCATATCTTCTTCATCATCGTTCGGTCCACCACTGCGGGTTTTGCACATAAACTCGACCAGTGGCATGCGTAAGATAGTGGTGCCAGCGAGTTCAGCATAGCTACCTTCGCGCACGGTAGCTTGGCGACCAGGCGCGATTTTCTCCATGAATGCCGCCATCGACTCTGCTTTCTGTTCGCTGCCCAACACCTCAAAAACACCATAAATCATGGCTGAGCGATAGTTCATTGAATGGTTGAACGCTGAGCGAGCGAGTACCAAGCCATCGACATGCGTGATGGTGATGCAAGCTTGAGAGCCTTTGGCTAATTGTTTCACCATACGACTGGCGTTGGCGCCGTGGATGTACAGATGATTGTGCTCGCGCCAACATGCGGTTGGTATGCAATGTGTGCCATGTTCGTCAGTGAAGGCCACGTGGCAGACATAGGCTTCATCGATGATCGCGTGCAAAAAGTCTTGCTGATTGTTTGCATTGCTCGGAATACGTTTGATCGTGGTGCGTAGGCTGGGCGCTTTCACCTTAGTTTCTTCGTCGGCTGTTTCTGGAATTGAATTGCTCATGGTATGCCCTGGTTAGAGTAAGAGAGATGGAAAAATGTCGGTCGACGTCTGCGATGGGTCACACTATAATCATGGTATGGTTCTATCACAAGATCCAATAATGGAGTATTTTTTAGGACTACAACATGGATTACCTCTTGCTGTGGAATCGCTTTCGTCAACAATATCCAGACCAAGGCGGGTCTGCACAAAAGCAATTGCACGTCTGTTTGCGTCATGCGATACAACAAGGCACCTTAGCTTCGGGCACGCGTTTGGCATCTACTCGCACTTTGGCGCAGGACTTAGGCATCGCCAGAAATACCGTGGTGTTTGCGTATGAACAGTTGCTCAGTGAAGGTTTTTTGACGGCGACAAGACGGGGGAGTGTTGTCAATTCGCTTGAGTTGATGCAGGAGGTGAACGCTGCCTTGCCCGAACAACTGCCTAGCCGACGCCTCTCCAAACGTGCAGATGCACTCATGCCCTTGCCAGTACCATCTGATCTTACCAGCGCGTTCGCACCGGGTGTGCCATCTCTCGCCGATTTTCCTATGCCACGCTGGCGCAAGATGTTAGAGCAAGAGTGGCGTCGTGCTTCGGCTGCCGACTTGGGTTATGGCCAAGCCTGTGGTGAGATGTCACTACGTATAGCCATTGCCGATTATTTGCGCGCTTCTCGTGGCGTGTTGTGTGAGCCTGAGCAAGTGCTAATCACCGATGGCACGCAAAGCAGCCTTGATTTGTGTGCCCGCGTGTTTGCCGATGTGGGCGATAAAGTGTGGATAGAAAACCCTGGCTATGTCGGCGCGCAAGTGGCATTTCGTGGTGCTCAATTAAAAATGATGGGCATTGCCGTCGATGAGGATGGCATTGCCCCTAAAGCCAGCGATTGGCGCATGCATACGCCACGCTTAATTTATGTCACACCTTCACATCAATACCCAACAGGGAAGGTGATGAACTTGCCGCGCCGACTGGAGCTATTGAAACAAGCGCAATTACACCAGTCGCTGATCATTGAAGACGATTACGACAGCGAATTTCGTCACGATGGGCCTCCACTACCGGCAATGCAAGGCTTAGTGCCCAATGCGCCCGTTTTATATTTGGGTACATTCAGCAAAACACTTTTTCCCGCCATTCGCATCGGCTACATCATCGCCCCACGCGATGTCTTACCCGCATTTGAACAGCATTTACTACGTTCCTTTTTGCGCGGTAGATCGGTCGAGCAACGTTGCTTAGCGCGCTTTGTCAGCGAAGGCTATTTCGCGCAACACATACGCCGCATGCGTCGACTTTATCGTGAACGTCGAGATGCCTTGGTTCAAGCACTGCAGAAACACATGGCAAACGAAGTGGAAATCCACGGCGATTTAGCAGGCATGCATTTGGCGATACGTTTTCGAGATGCCAGTATCGATGATGTCGCGGTCAGTCGCGCTGCAATAGCAGCAGGCATCGTCGCACCCGCCTTAAGTTTGCACAAAGTGGGACAACGTCAAAGTGAATGGTGTGGTTTGATGTTGGGATATGCGCAGGTGCCGAGTCAGCAGATGGAAACTCAGGTGCGGAAATTGGCGCGGGTGGTTGCTGGGTGTGATTGTTAGTGGAACCAAATTTCTGTTGCGCCAAAAAGTGCAAATCCAATAACCAGGCCGATCGCATAGGCATATGAATACGCACCTTCCTCGAAAGTCTTGTTGCTTCGCTGAGAAGAATTGAATCTCCTAGACTAGAAAAATCTTTAGCGAATAATTTTCGCCATTGTTCGCGCTCGAATGCATTGTTGCCATCGTCATCGACATCAATTTTTCCAAGAAATTCTTTTTCACGACCCGTTGCCAAAGCGACTCGTTCGCAATAACGGCGGAATTGAAACATCATGGGTATTGCGAAGGCGGCGTACACCGCAAATAAAACAGCCAAGGTAACAATAATCGCTGTAGTCATGTCTTTAAATATCAACGATTTGGCTGGGATGCGCGCGCCTCGAAATTTAGGTTTGAAGGAACGCGAATTCGCACGATCTTCTCGAACGGCCAGTTATAGCGGATTTTATCGAAGTCGTGTGCCATTAGGATTGCATGCCTCTTCATCTTTCCGAGTTGGGTAGTATTGTTTCTTATGATCCAATCCGTAAAAAAGAATGCCGTGGATACCCATGGCATCTCGCTTTGGAACGCGGCGCGCCCAGATTTTGTCGAATACATCACCAAGTCCACTTTGCCGCCCACGAGCCATTACCTCATCAATAAAGGCGACATCGTGACCTTCAACGAAAATCAACGAAAATTCTTCTTCCGTCGCAGCAAAAATATCAAAGACTGCATTGTCCGCACCATCGATAATTTGGATATTCTTCATACGCTATAACTTCTAATTAACCGGCGGCACGTAGTGCCGTCCAGTGAGCGAATGCGAACGAGGTTGAATTATTTGTTATGCTATACACACTCGATTTCTACCGTCATTCTTCGCATGATATAAAGCACTATCTGCTTCTAGAAGTAATGTTTCTTCTGTTTTTTTATGTAAAATATTATCTGAACAGGAAACGCCAAAGCTCATGGTGAGAGAGAATCTATCATTATCTCTCTCAAATTTG
>CALKVB010000305.1 GCA_937996605.1 uncultured Oxalobacteraceae bacterium
TTTCTTTTTATCGATCTCAAATAGCCACTCCACTAGCCACGTGCACAAAACGGTGCTGGGTGGAAATCGGGCTCGCCGCTCTATAGATGTGACAACTTTACCCTAAATTAAGTGCGAGCAACTCTTGCCCCAAATTTAACAGCTGAATAATAGCGGAATAATCACTGAAGAATGGTTGAACCAGATTCCGACAAATACCCGAGCAGGTGGCTTCGTTTATAATGTTGATCATTTTAACCGCCAACACTCCAACTCGTTGAGACGAAACCAAATTCATTCCTTTTTTTGATTTTGATCGTTGCGTAGCGGGTATCGAGTCGATTTTAGAATCAATACCGAATGTCTTTTGACTTTAGCAAAGCCTTGGCGAAAGCGGGCAATCGTTTTGTCTTACCAACTACCCATGGGTCTGCGGATGCCTATGCCTTAGCGCAGGCAGCACAGCATCTTCATAAAGAGGGACGACTCCTGACGATTTTTGTTGCGAATCCAGGGGAAGCTCAACGATTGCTACAAGAAATTCCTTGGTTTGCGCCAAGCTTGCGTTGTCATTTATTGCCCGATTGGGAAACGCTTCCCTATGACGCATTCTCTCCCCATCAAGATTTGGTCTCGGAACGTCTCGCCACCTTATATGAAATCAGTTCGGGCAATTGCGACGTCTTACTCGTTCCTGCGACGACTGCCTTGGTGCGCATGGCACCACCGTCCTTCCTGGCTGCTTACACTTTTTTCTTTAAGCAAGGCGAAACACTTAACGAGGCAAAACTCAAATCGCAATTGACTTTGGCTGGTTACACTCATGTTTCCCAAGTCATGTCTCCGGGAGAATATTCTGTACGTGGTGGTCTGATTGATCTTTTCCCTATGGGTTCAGTGCTTCCCTACCGCATAGACCTATTCGGCGACAGCATCGAAACCATTCGCACTTTTGATGCAGATACCCAACGCTCTTTATATCCCGTCAAAGAAGTTCGGCTTCTGCCTGGGCGTGAATTTCCAATGGACGAAGCTGGGCGCTCAGCTTTTCGCAATCGCTGGCGAGAGCAATTTGAAGGCGATCCCTCGCGTTCTACCGTTTATAAAGACATCGGCAATGGCATCGCCTCAGCCGGTATCGAGTATTACTTGCCTTTATTTTTCGAACAAACAACGAGCCTTTTTGATTATTTACCGTCCGATACTTACTATGCTTTACAAGGCGATATTGAAGGCTCAATTCAACGCTTTTGGAACGACACGCGCTCTCGCTACAACTTCTTGAAGTCTGACCGTGAGCGTCCAGTCTTATCACCTGAAGTGATTTTCTTGCGCGACGAAGACTTCTTCTCAGCCTTAAAAAATCAAGCGCGCTGGGTTTTGCAAAATGATGGGGCGGCATCTGAAGTCTCAAGTATGCTGCCGGATATCGCCGTCAACCGTCGCGCCGATGATCCTCTCACCAACCTGCGCTCGTTCTTGCTGCAAACCGATAAACGCGTCTTTATTTGCGCTGAGACCGCAGGGCGTCGTGAAACCTTGCAGCAGTATTTCCGCGATTTCGATCTTGAACTCGATGTGTGTGAAAGCTTCGATGATTTCCTCACGACTCCACGCAAGTTAGTATTAGGTGTCGCGCCCATTCACACTGGATTCCAACTTAGTGATGTGGCTTTCGTCACTGAAACCGAACTATATGCTGGCTCTGGCAAACGCATAGGACGCAAAAAACAAGAAGCGGTTACCCAAGTTGAGCACATGGTGCGGGACTTGTCAGAGTTAAAAATCGGTGACCCAGTGGTTCATAGCAATCACGGCATCGGCCGATATATGGGCCTGATTAGCATGGACCTCGGCGAAGGTGAAACAGAATTTCTGCATTTGGAATACGCCAAAGACACGAAGCTGTATGTGCCAGTCTCGCAGCTTCACGTCATCTCGCGATATTCTGGCGCGAACCCAGATGACGCCCCACTCCACGCTCTTGGCTCTGGGCAGTGGGAAAAAGCCAAGCGCAAAGCCGCACAGCAAATACGCGATACTGCTGCAGAACTTCTCAATTTATATGCGCGCCGTGCATTGCGTACTGGCCATGCCTTCGAATATTCTGCGCATGATTATGCGGCGTTTGCCGACAGCTTCGGATTCGACGAAACGCCTGATCAAGCGGCAGCAATCAATGCCGTCATCGGTGACATGACGTCTGGTAAACCGATGGACCGCTTGATTTGCGGTGACGTGGGTTTTGGCAAAACAGAGGTCGCTCTACGTGCGGCTTTTGTCGCGGTAACGGGCGGCAAACAAGTCGCGATTCTCGCGCCTACTACCCTACTCGCTGAGCAACATGCGCAGACCTTTGCCGACCGTTTCGCCAATTGGCCCGTGCGCATCGCAGAACTATCGCGTTTCCGCAGTGGCAAAGAAATTAGTCAGGCCATCAAAGGCATGGGCGATGGCACCGTTGATATCGTCATCGGCACGCATAAATTGCTATCTGAGGATGTGAAATTTTCGCGCCTTGGTCTCGTGATTATCGATGAAGAACATCGCTTTGGTGTTCGTCAAAAGGAAACACTGAAAGCTCTCCGCGCTGAAGTCGATGTGTTGACTTTAACCGCAACTCCAATTCCGCGTACCTTAGGTATGGCGCTCGAAGGCTTACGTGACTTCTCAGTCATCGCAACTGCACCGCAAAAGCGTCTCGCCATCAAGACTTTCGTCCGTAGTGAGAGTGAGTCTGTAATACGTGAGGCCTGCCTGCGCGAACTCAAACGTGGTGGACAAGTCTACTTCTTACACAATGAAGTGGAGACCATTGAGAATCGAAAAGCGATGCTGGAAGCTTTGCTGCCTGAGGCGCGAATTGCAGTTGGCCATGGACAAATGAACGAGCGTGACCTCGAAAAAGTCATGCGTGATTTCGTGGCGCAACGCTATAACATTTTGTTGTGTACCACGATTATCGAAACTGGTATTGACGTACCAAGCGCCAATACCATCATCATGCATCGTGCTGACAAATTCGGCTTAGCACAATTGCATCAGCTACGCGGTCGCGTTGGCCGTTCGCACCATCAAGCCTACGCCTACCTCCTGGTGCATGACGTGCAGGGATTAACCAAGCAAGCCAATCGCCGCTTAGAGGCGATTCAACAAATGGAAGAACTCGGTAGTGGTTTCTATCTCGCGATGCATGATTTAGAAATTCGCGGCGCAGGTGAGGTACTCGGCGATAACCAATCTGGTGAAATGCATGAGATTGGCTTCCAGATGTACTCGGACATGCTGAACGAAGCAGTGCGCGCTTTGAAGGCGGGTAAAGAACCAGATTTGGCAGCACCACTCTCGACGACTACCGAAATTAATTTACACATCCCAGCACTTTTACCGAGCGACTTTTGTGGCGATGTTCATGAGCGCTTATCTATCTACAAGCGTCTCGCAAACTGTAACAAACAGGATGCAATCGATGACCTGCAAGAAGAATTGATCGATCGTTTCGGCAAGTTACCAGAGCCGGTCAAATCCTTGCTTGAAACACACCGCTTGCGCGTCGCGGCAAAACCGCTTGGCATTATCAAAATTGATGCCCACAGTGAAGCCGCTACGCTGCAATTTGAACCGCAACCACCTATCGACGCCATGCGCATCATTGAGCTAGTGCAGAAGAACAAACACGTTAAACTCAATGGTCAGGACAAGCTACGTATCGTCGCCAATATGCCTGATCTCGCGGCACGTGTGGCGCAAATTAAAACCACCATGAAAGCGCTACATTGAGCGCCAATGATGTCTATGAATCCAACTAATCTCGTTTTACATACAGCGACTCGTTCGCTCATTCTTCAACAAAATTTGGTCGATGCCTTGGCGAATCAATTGCAAGCCAAAGTGAAAGAACAACTCGCCAATGGCAGCGTGCGCTTGCACCAAATTCAACTCAGCGACACACTACGGCAACAAGTCGAACAACAATGTTTCGATGCAAAAATTGACCTGTATTGGGAAGATAAACCTCGCGCATTAGCCGATTTCAAACTAGTGGCGATGGATATGGATTCCACCCTCATCACCATTGAATGCATCGATGAGATCGCCGATATGCAAGGGCTTAAAGCCCAGGTTTCTGAAATTACAGAAGCAGCAATGCGCGGTGAACTTGAGTTTCAAGAAAGCCTTTTGCGTCGTGTCGCCCTACTCAAGGGCTTGGAGGCTGGCGCTTTAGAACAAGTCTACGAAGAACGTCTGAAGCTTTCCTTAGGCGCAGAGAACATGCTCGCCGCTGTACAATCGTTCGGATTAAAAACGCTGCTCGTTTCGGGTGGTTTTACTTTCTTCACCGATAGAATCAAGCAGCGCCTCAATCTCGATTTTACCCATGCTAATCAGCTAGAAATAGTCGATGGCAAATTAACTGGAAAAGTGATTGGCACCATCGTTGACGCAGAGGAAAAGAAGCGCACAGTAGAACGGGTTTGCGCGGAATTAGGCATCTCCACAACTGAAGCAATCGTCATGGGTGACGGGGCGAATGATCTCAAGATGATGT
>CALKVB010000306.1 GCA_937996605.1 uncultured Oxalobacteraceae bacterium
TGCTCACCATTTACACAGAAAGAGGACGAAGTATGAGTCAAGCAACAAAACGCCGGGCATCAAAAACCCTGCCTCTCATGCTGGCAACATCCGCTGCGGTCGTCAATCTCACTGCTTGCAGTGACGAAGATCCCAATGCGCATCTCGCGACGGTACGCGACGAATATAAAAGTATCGAAGATTGCATAGAAGATTGGGGCAGTAGCGTTCCATGTGAACCGCAGCGTGCACCTGCCGGCAGCACCGCATTATCCAACACCGGTAACACGAGCGGTGGGCATATGTATACGGGTCACTATTTTGGCCCAAGCTATTACGATGGACAACGTGAAGTGGCGCAACGCAATTTTCTCGGCAGCAAATACAATGGCAACACGACACATCTCAGTGATAGAGCGGTGAGTCGTAGTGTCACTCGCAGCGTGAGTCGCGGCGGTTTTGGCTCTAGCTCTCGCGGCTTTTCTGGCGGGGGCTAAGAATGATTCGTGAATCTCTACGGCCAAGAAATAACTGGCAACAACAATTTGAAGAGCTCGGTTTCTCCTACCATTCAATCGATGGGCTATATTGGGATGAGCGTTACGCATATCGCTTTAATGCGAAACAAATCGACGTTCTAGAGCAAGCCACAATAGATCTCCATCAAATGTGCTTGCAAGCGGTAGATCATGTCATACGTAATGGGCAAATCGAAAAATTTGCAGTACCGCGCGCATTCTGGGCAGAAGTAGAGGAAAGTTGGCGTGACAAAGAATTTTCTTTGTACGGTCGCTTTGACCTCAGTTGGAATGGAACTGGCGCACCAAAAATGTTGGAATACAATGCAGACACGCCAACTGGATTAGTGGAATCATCGGTTGCGCAGTGGTACTGGATGCAAGATGTTTATCCCGATGCCGATCAATTCAATTCCATCCACGAAAAACTAATAGAGCGATGGCAAAGCTTTGATGGCAAAGGCGTTCTTCATTTCGCTTGTGCCGATAGCGAAGAAGATATAGGCAACCTCTCCTATCTACGTGACACCGCGATCCAAGCTGGATTCGCAACAAAACAAAACTTAATCAATGAACTTGGATGGGATGAGACCAATGCAGAGCTGGTTGATGCGAACGACGTCAAAATCGACAACCTATTTAAACTATATCCATGGGAGTGGCTCAGCCGTGAAGAATTTGCGACACACCTACTCACTCGACCTGCTCGCATTATTGAACCCGCATGGAAAATGATCTTGTCGAATAAAGCTATTCTTCCTGTGTTGTGGGAGCTATTCCCAAACCACCCGAACTTATTGGCAGCATCGACGGAGTCTTGGCGTATCAGCGGCAACTTTGTAAAGAAACCTTTGCTCTCTCGCGAAGGAGAAAATATTTCTATCTACGCTGATGGTGAAGTCATTCATACCTCTGGCGAATATGGAGATGAAGGCTACATTTATCAAGCGTTTGCACCGCAACCAAAGTTCGATGACGGCATCACCCCGGCCTATACCTCGATCGGTTCATGGGTCGTGGGTGATGAAGCGGCTGGTATCGGTATCCGCGAAGATGAAACACTTATCACCAAAAACACAAGTCGTTTCGTCCCGCACTATTTCGTGGATTAAATCAATTAAGTAATTCGATCCTTCTTCAAACAGTGAAGATTTGAAATTAACGAAAGTATACAAAATGAACATACAATTTTTTTCAGAAGGTTTGATTGCATTTGCTAGTCATTTTGCATCATCATTGGCTTTCTTATTCCTCTTTATCGCCGTCTATATCCGCATCACCCCCTACAAAGAAATTGCACTGATTCGAGAAGGAAATACCGCTGCAGCTGCAAGCCTGTCTGGAGCGGTTTTGGGGTACAGCATTGCGCTTGCTTCCTCGGTTGCCCATAGTATTGATTTACTCGATATGCTAGTCTGGGGTGCAATCGCACTGTGCGTTCAGCTGCTCGCATTTTTTGCCACCAAGCTTATGCTGCCCGACCTCATTAAAGATGTGCCTGAAAACAAACTCGCCTCAGGAATTTTTTTAGGTGCCATCAGTCTCGGTATGGGCATACTCAATGCCGCTTGTCAAAGCTACTAATGAAGATACGTAGCTCTGAATTTTTACTTATTAACTGATTTTTCTGAATTTTCTCTATGCCACGCTTTTACTGCGCACTCCCCCTCACGATCGGTGCAAGGCTTGATCTACCCGAAGAAATTGCGCACCATGTATTCGTCTTACGCCTACAGTCTGGCGACAAAATAGAACTATTTAATGGTGAAGGTGGCGCCTATGTCGCTGTTCTCAATGAGATTGGTAAGAAACGAGCAATTGCTGAAATTAAACTGCATCTCACTCACGAGTGCGAATTGCCATTTGGTCTAAGTTTAGCTCAAGCCTTACCAGAAGGTTCGAAAATGGATTGGATCATCGAAAAGGCAATAGAGCTAGGCGTTAATTCAATTCAACCACTCGCTGCGCAACGCAGCGTCGTCAAGCTCAATGCTGAACGCGCAGAAAAAAAATCACGCCACTGGCATAGCATTATTACTGCCGCAAGCGAACAGTGTGGCAGGAATAGAATCGCCCATCTTGGCGAACTTGTTGAAGTACAAAAATGGTTGCAACAACAAGATATCCACAAGCGCATCCTTCTTACCCCGAGATCCGATCAATCACTGGCTGAATGGGCTAGACATCATCCTGCGCAGGCGGTGACGATCATGGTAGGCCCGGAAGGCGGCTTTTCTGATGCAGAAGAAGATTGGGCAATTCAACATGGTGCATTGGCACTCAATATGGGACCGAGAATTTTGCGCACTGAAACCGCAGGTTTAAGTGCAATAAGCATACTAAGTTCTGCTTGGGGAGGTATGTAAAAGTCATTCATAAATTCAATTTTCATTGATGTTTTATTACACCAAGTTAATTTATCGTTTCCAAAGAAAAATAAAGTACCGAGTTTGTTACGAATCGAAACAATTAAATAAGCTAACTTGTTGCATACATTCAGCGCACATCATTTAGTTATCGCAGAGCCCGTTATAATGCTGAATTGTTCGTATTTTCGATCCACACTTATTCAGCGGGTTCAAAGTGAATTACATTGCACAATCAAAACTCATTCTTGGTAGCCTAATACTCGGCCTCGGTTTAACACTTAGCGCGTGCGGTGGAAATACCAGCACTAACGAAAAAACCTCATCTGTTGTCAGCATGAGCGGGCCACCAGCCGCCGCGCCAGCAGGCTCAATCGCGACCATCAATGAGCCGCGTAATAACTACTCAATTAAACGCACCGCAGCAAGCTTCACTCTGACCAACCGTGGATTTGCTGGTGGAGTGACGACTTTGCAATCAACTCAAACGACAGTGCAATTTACCGATTTCTCGGTAAATTTATTGATTGGTGACAAGTCAAAAACTATTCCCGCTGCGACCTTAAATAACATTATTGAGCTGTATATTGCTTTCTTTAACCGCGTGCCCGATGCTAATGGTTTGGCCTACTGGATAGACCAATCCAAAGCAGGCATGTCACAAGAAGCAATGGCAAATAGCTTCTATGCCGCGGCCTTGCTGTACAGCGACCTTACCCATTACACCGCTGATATGAGCAATGCTGATTTCGTCAAGCTCATCTACAAAAATGTGCTAGGTCGTAACGAAGTTGACCAGGAAGGTTTGGACTATTGGACTGCGGCCTTAGCAAAGCCTGCTGGCACGAGTGGTGCTGAAACACGGGGCACATTGATCCGAACAATCGTTGCCACTGCCCATAACTTTAAGGGAAATGCGCAATATGGTTATGTCGCAGATTTACTCGACAATAAGATTGCAATTGGAACTTATTTCGCAGTACAGCAAGGTCTGAATTACCTAACGGATAGTGACTCAATTTCTAATGGTATGGCCATTGCAGCGGCGGTGACACCAACAGACATAAGCGCCGCCAAAAATAGAATAGGTGTGAACGATCCAACATTTGACTTAAGGACAGCAGCACCCGCACCGCAAGTCACAATGAAAACCTCATTGGGCGACATTGTGATCGAATTGAATCCAAGCAAAGCGCCAATTACCTCTGCAAATTTCTTGCGTTATGTTGATGTCGGTTTTTACTCGAACAAAATCTTTCATCGAGTAATTAGTAATTTCATGATCCAAGGTGGAGGATTCACAGCAGATTTAGTACAAGCTAGTACCTATCCACCGATTAAACTTGAAGTCAACAACGGACTGAGTAACGTCAGAGGCACAATCGCTATGGCGCGCACAAGTGTTCTAGATTCGGCGACTTCACAGTTTTTCATCAATGTGGTTGACAATACATTCCTAGACACCAACGGCGGTGGATACGCAGTCTTTGGGCAAGTCGTATCTGGTATGGAGGTTGTTGACAAAATCAAGGGCGTACCGACCTCAACTCGTGGCGTCTATGCGGATGTACCAGTCACAACTGTAAATATTATTTCGGTTGAACGATCGAATTAAAATTCAATTCAACAATCAAGGCATCAAAAATCAAAGAGGAAGCTCCAAGCTTCCTCTTTCGCTTTGAAGCGCTGCAGTTTTCGAGAATCTCATATAGTTTGATGAGAGTTTGATACACTGACGAATTCCATTGTTGCCTGTCGCACACCACGATTTAGTTCAAATCAATAACCTAATCAACCATATGATCCATACAGAGTCGAACATTTCCTGGACAGAAGCGAATGAAACTCGCACTGCCATTTGGCATTCCGAAAACAAGGCTCCAGCACCAAAGCGAATTCAAGTTGTGGATGACACCATCAACGCAGACCATGCGTATAAATTAGCGTGTGAAGGAACCGCCTTGCTGTGGCGAGGAGATTTTCACAATGCTAAGCAATTGCTACAAGCGCTAACTCGACGTGTCGAGCATAAAAAAGCAAAGAATAAAGTCAATCAAGACAAGATGTCGAAAGAAATCGATGCGGCACAATCATTTCATTTGCATCGCAAAGAACAAGTACATAAAACGCGAATTCTTGGAATGCTATTGGTCTGCCTTGAGCCAGATTTCTCGCTTCAACTTCGCCGAGCGCCAGATATCAAGGAGGCATGTATCGAGGTCTATGGGCCAAGAATAACGCCTACAATTATTAGTCTAAGAGAGCTATTGGGAGTGATCGGCGCACATGAATGGCGCAAGAACGGCATTGAAATTTCCGCGCTCGGGACAAAAATACATCCGCACTACGGCGTTTTCTCTCCAATACGGGGCGAGTATCTCGATCTAATTGCAAAAGCTCCTTTACCTTCGACTGAACTTGCTTTTGACATTGGTACCGGCAGCGGGGTAATCGCTTCCTTACTCGCTAAACGCGGAGTCAAAAAAATCATCGCTACCGACCTCGATCAAAGAGCCTTGCACTGCGCACAGCAAAATATCGAAAAGTTAGACCTCTGTTCACAAGTCGAACTACGTCAACAAAACCTATTCCCAGAAGGAAAGGCGCCACTGATTGTCTGCAACCCGCCATGGATTCCAGCAAAACCAAGTTCCTCAATAGAATATGCTGTGTACGATCCTGACAGCCAAATGCTAAAGAATTTTCTCGCACTGGTTGGATCACATTTATCGCCCGGTGGTGAAGCGTGGCTCATCATGTCCGATATTGCGGAACATCTAGGCTTGCGCACAAAAGAGGAATTTTGGAAATGGATCGATGAGGCCGAACTACAAGTCATCGGCAAGCTAGATATTCGACCTCGCCATAAAAAAGCGACGGACATGAATGATCCATTACATCTTGCACGCGCCGCCGAGATCACTTCACTCTGGCGACTCAAGAACAAATAGCTTGGTCGAAGTTTTTGATTAGCACCGCTTCAACGCAGACACCAAAACGAGATTGCAAAGCCACCATCCATCCTTGACCAGCATAACGATTTTCAAGCACTAATAAATAGCGGGAGCAGAAAAAAACAAAGAGCCGTCAAACCACTGACAGCTCTTTGTTTGAGCACGAAATTGAGTGCGAAATCAACTTTACTAAGTAAAGTTGATTTGCTCGAACTTATTACTGTACCGTTGCAGTCAAACTTGCACCTGACACTGCAGCATAAGCATTTACCAAGATGTAGTAAGTGCCAGCAGCTGGAGCGCTGTAAGTAATTGTTTCTGTATTGGTCGCACCATCAGACTTCTTATCGTAAGTTGTTGTGGTTGGAGTAGCCCCCAACTTCGCATAGATATCACCATCACCAGTGCCGCCACTCAACTTAATCGTCAAGCTAGTTTTCCCAGCTGGCACAGAGATTGTGTACACCTTGGATGTGTTCAAGGCCAAAGCAACTGATACTGGCACACCGCTCGTCAATACATTACCAGATCGGAAGAGCGTCGTGTAGGGAAAGAGTGTCTTCGCCTGTGTAGATCT